>JBDTAT010000630.1:0-19609 GCA_039924505.1 Bryobacteraceae bacterium | reverse complement strand
AGCTCGACGGGACGGCGAAGGGCGGCGTGGTGGTGGCGATCACGCGGGAGCTCAACCTGCCGATCCGCTTCATTGGAGTCGGCGAACAAATGGACGACCTGCTGCCGTTTGAGGCGGACAAATACGTGGAGTCGCTGTTCGAGCCATGACGCCGGATTTCATGCAGGAAGCGTTGGCGCTGGCGCGTCAGGGAGCGGGACGAACCAGCCCGAATCCGGCCGTGGGCGCAGTGCTGGTGCGCGATGGCGAAGCGGTGGGCCGCGGGTTTCACACCTACGCGGGCGTGAAGCACGCCGAGATTCTTGCTCTTGAAGACGCGGGGGAACGGGCCCGCGGGGCCACGCTCTACATCACGCTGGAACCATGCTCGCACCAGGGGCGGACTCCGCCATGTGTGGACGCATTGATCGCGGCGGGAGTGGTCCGCGTGGCGGCGGCGATGGAAGATCCAAATCCGCTGGTTAGTGGCGCGGGTTTGCGCCGGCTGGCTGACGCCGGCATCGCGACGGAATTGGCGCGCGAATACGCGGCCGATGCCGAGCGGTTGAATCAGGCCTTCGCACATTTCATGCGCACGGGCAGGCCGCTGGTGACGGTGAAGGCCGCAGTCACCCTTGATGGAAAGATCGCCGCGCCCGAAGACAATCAGGGCTGGATCACGAGCTCCACCGCGCGGGCTCACGTGAAAACGCTGCGCCACGCCTCGGACGCCATATTGACGGGCATCGGCACGGTGCTGGCCGACGATTGTCTACTGACCGACCGCAGCGGGTTGGAACGCGCGCGGCCGCTGCTGCGCATCGTGCTCGACTCGCAACTTCGACTGCCGCCGGCTTCGCGCATCGTTGAAACCTGCCACGGCGATGTGCTGGCGGTGACCACTTCGGCCGCATCGGCTGAACGGCGGAAGGCGCTGGAACGCCGCGGCGTCCGCATTCTGACATGCGATGGCGCGGCCGGCCGCACGGATTTGCGCGGCGTGGCCCAATGGCTGGCGTCGGAAAAGTATTTGTCGCTGATGATTGAAGCGGGCAGCAAAGTGAATTGGGCCGCGCTCGAAGACGAAGTGGCCGACAAGATTTTCTTTTACTACGCTCCGAAAATTCTGGGCGGCTTGCAGTCGCTGCCGGTGGCAGGCGGAGTGGGACGCCGGCGGCGCGTGGATGCGATTCGTTTCCGGGACGTGCAACTGCACAACGTGGCTCCGGATGAATTCGCGGTCGAAGCGTGGCTGGTGAAGGATCGACCGTAGAGATGTTCACTGGCATCATCGAGGAACTCGGAACGGTCGCGAGTTTGGCGCCGCGCTTTCAGGTGCGCTGCGCGCGGGTGTTGGAGGAAACGCCCGTGGGCGGGAGCATCTCTGTGAATGGAGTCTGCCTGACCGTCGTCGAGCGCGATGCCGGCGGATTCGCCGCGGATCTGGCTCCGGAAACGCTGCGGCGCAGCAACCTGGGCGATCTGCGCGCGGGTTCCATCGTCAACCTGGAGAGGCCGGTTACACCGGCGACGCGATTGAGCGGTCACATCGTGCAAGGGCACGTGGATGGAACCGGCGAAGTCATTTCGCTCGACGCGCTGGGCGGCGGTAACTGGTGGTTGAAGCTGCGCATCCCTTCCGAACTCGACCGCTATCTGGTGTTCAAGGGCTCCATCGCGATCGACGGCGCGAGCCTGACCATCGCCGCGTTAGACGCGGACATTCTTTCCGTGACCATTATTCCGCACACCTACGAGAACACCGTAGTGCGTGATTACCGGGCCGGCGCGCGCGTAAATCTGGAGTGCGACGTGCTGGCGAAGCATGTCGAAAAGCTGCTGAATGCACGGACACCTCTCAAAAGACCAGGCGCAGGGCTAGCTGCAATTCGCGGTTGGGGACGGCGGTGGCGCCGATGATGCCGGCGGTCGGGGCGCCGATGGTGGCGCCGGGGAAGGCGAATTGCGGGTGGTTGAACAGGTTGAACGCTTCGGCGCGGAACTCGAGCGTCGTGGCTTCGCGAATGGGAATTTTGAAGGCGCGGTGCAGGGCGAAATCTAGGTTGTTGCGGCCCGGACCGGTGAGCACGTTGCGGCCTTCGTTTCCGAACTGGTATTGCGGCGGGGCGACGAAACATCCGGTGTCGAAATAGCGAGTAACCGACGCATTAGCAAGCGAGCCGCCACACACACGGTTGGGCCACGATGGCGTGCCGGCGTTGGCGTTGTCGAACGATAACACGGTCGTGAACGGCAGCCCGTTTTGCACCTGATAGATGGCGCTGATTTGCCAGTTGCCGGCGAAATGTCCGGCCCAGCCTTGCTGCAGCAGCGGGCGTCCGGGTCCGAACGGCAGATCCCAGATGCCGCCGAGGACGAAGCGTAGCGGAACGTTATTGTCCGACGGGCCTTTTTGCGCGTCCCGGTTATACCCGTTCTGGGGGGTATTACCGCTCTCGCATCCATCGCAGGCGTCGAGCGCGGCATTCTGCAAATCGAGCGCGCGGCCGTAGGTGAAGCTGGCGATAAACGACAAACCTTTCGCAAAGCGTTTTTCCAAGCGCGACGAAAGACCCTGGTACGTGCTGCGGTCCCACGGTGTAAACGACTTGACGGAAGCCACGGTATATTGGGCCAGCGGACGACGCGTGGTGGGAGATCCGGGGCCGTTCGTCAGCGGCTGGTTTCCGTCGCTTTGGCCCCAGAGGTGGATTCCGATGTTGCCGACGTAGCTCGATTCCCAAACCATTTGCCAAGGCAACTGTTTTTCCATGGTGAAGTTCCACTCCTGCACGTAGGGCGTGGTGTAACGCTGGTTCCAGCTTACAAGCTGCGTGGTGGATGCGGGATTCAAAACGAATTGTTGCGGATTCACGGGCGCGGGGCGAGGGGCAAGCGCGCCCGAGCTAAGCACAAAGCCAGTAGCGGGATTCAACTGGTCGCTGGCGATGGAAACTCCGCCATAGCCGTAGAACGGGGGATTGTTGGTCATGCGGGAAGTGACGCCATTGCCCTGGTCCTGGGCGTAGAAAATGCCGTAGGAACTGCGAATCACGGTGTCCTTCAATTGCGGGACGCGCCACGCGAAACCGACGCGCGGGGCCCAGTTGTTCTTATCCAGCGTCAGCAGCGAACGCGGCTTGGACGGGTCTCCGGCGAGCACCATGTGGCCGTATCGCGGATCGGAGGGATCGAGAATAAAATTGGCCATGCGGTTTTGTGTTTCGACGAACGGGAGGAATAATTCGTAGCGCAGGCCGAGGTTCAGCGTGAAGGTGGGGGTCACGGCCCATTGATCCTGGGCATACCAGCCGCCGTAACGGCCGCGCTCGACGGCTTGCGCGACGGTGCCGGTGGTGAGAGAGTTGGCGTCACCGAGCAGAAGATCGGCCGCGGGACTGCCGGTTTTCGCGCGGTTTTGCGGGTCCTGTGAAAACACGCCCGAGAAACCGAAGGAGCCGCGGCCGTTCAGCGCCGAGAAAGTGGACGGGTTGATAGCCTGCAGATCCGCGCCGAATTTCAGCAGATGCTTGCCAAACGATTTTGAAAAATTGTCGGAGATGTCCCACACGCCGGAGCTTTTTGTCAGCGGCGAGTTGCCCACGATGCCGGGCTGCGAACCGATGGCGGCGAAGCCGGTGACGTTGAAGATGGGGGTGCCGCTTTTGATGCGCGGGTCGATGGTTCCGGGAATAATCTGGTTCAACGGAACGGTGGCGTCCTGATCGAGCGTCAAGCGCGTCCAGGAAAAACGGAACTCGTTCACGATCGTTGCGGTGAAGGTGCGGGTGTAGCCGAAGCCGACGCCCTCGGAATTGATGGTGCGGTCGACCGGGTCTTGGACCGGCGCGGGCAGAGTATTATTGGCGTCCAGACTAAACCGCGTTACCGAGACGCGGGCGAACAGACTATCCTTCGCGCTGGCCTGAACGTCGCCGCGGACCACCATATTATGATTGGCCTGCAACTCGGGGACGTTGGCGGTGTAATCGTTGGCGAGGCCGGGGAGGTTCGGGAGCGGATACTCGGACAGAAGTTGCTGGCCGAGCTTGTCAAAGCGCGAGGCGGGGATGACATTTCCGGGGAACTGCGCGCGCACGGAACCCGATCCACTGGGGTTGGGCACGGTAGAAAGCGGATCGAAGATGGCTGTCGATCCGAAGTTGCCTTGGCGCATGGCGGCGGTGGGGACCGTGGTCAAGCCGACCGATTCGCTGCGCGTATGCGTGCCTTCGTAGGCGCCGAAGATCCAGGCATGATCTTTCCAGATAGGGGCGCCGAGCGAGCCGCCGTATTGATTTTGCACCAGTAACGGTTTGCTGCCGGCTTGCGCGAAGAAATCGGCGGCGTCCAACCGGTCGTTACGGAGGAAATCGTAGGCGGAGCCGTGAATCTGGTTCGTGCCGCTCTTGGTAATGGCGCTGATTACGGCGCCGGCCGAGGCGCCGAACTCGGCCGAGTAGTTGCTGGTCTGCACTTGAAATTCACTCAGCGCATCGAGCGGCGGGCGCAACATATCGCGGGCGCGGTTGTCGAGGCCGCGCAGATAATTTTCATTGCGCGCGCCATCGAGCAGGAAGGCGTTCTGAAGGCCGGTATTTCCGTAGGCGGAAAAAGATTGATCGCGGCTGCCTTGCGATGGAATCGCGCCGGGCGCGAGACGCCCGAGGTCGAGATAATTCCGGCCGTTCAGCGGCAACTGGACCATCTGCCGCTCCTCCATTACATGGCCGAGAGTGACGGATTTCTCTTCGAGCATCGGCGTCTGGCCGACCACGGTGATCTCCTCGGTCGTATTGCCGGGGGTCAGCGTCAGGCGCAGGTTCAGGACGTCGCCGACGCGCACCACGATTCCGGACCGGAGCAATTTTTCAAAACCGGTGGCGGAGATGGCGATGTTGTAGGCTCCGGGCTGGAGCAAGGGCGCTTGCGCGAGACCGACGGCGTTAGTTGCAAGCGTGCGCGCCAGGTTGCCGGTGTCGGCGCCGGTGATGGCAATGGTGGCTTTGGGAATCACCGCGCCAGTCGAGTCCTGAACGGTGATGTCGATTTCGCCAGTGGAAGTTTGGGCCGGCAGCAGCGCAGCCGTCAGAATTGCGCCGATTAGAAATCTGCCAACCGCATTGCGAAGCGGGTTTTGAATCGTGTCAGTCATCCAGTGCCGACGATATCGCACACGGCGTCGAGTGTCAAAGTTTTAACGGCGGCGCGTTCGCAATAATTTCGACACTTGGAGGACCGGTTAGCGTGGTTTCGGGACGGCTGGATGCGCCGAGGGGCGTTTTACCAAACGAAGCCAATGGAGTGGACGGCGGCGCGGCTGGACGCGGATAGGGGTTTTGCGAAACGGAGCCAATTGTGGCTTTGGGAGATGCAGGCGGCGCGGCAGCCTGGCGGCGCATCTGCGTTTGCTGGAGCTTGGTGAGGGTGCGGTTCCAAGCATTTTCCGCTTGGGAGACGTAACGCTGGAAAATCAGGAACGTGGCGGTGTCGCGATCGCTGAGAGCCGCGGGCGAGCCATAGGCATCAATGCGCGCCAGGAAAGCGGCCTGCGTGCGGCGGGTGCGAAGCACTCGCCACCAGGAGAAGGTCAGATCGAACACCAGCAGCTCTTCGGCGAGTCCGATGGGACTAAAATCAGCAACCGCGTCGGTGTGCAATTGCTCAAAGGCGTCGACATCTTCGCCGGGGAGAACGAACAGTTGGCTGGTGAGGCCATGCCGGAAGGCATTTTTTTTGCTGGCTTCTTTGCCGGTTTCGGTTTTGGGGCCGGTAGAGAGCTGGGAGTTGGCGCGGTTGGCGTTGAGTTGAGCTTCGGAAGACATAGGTGTTTCCTTTCGATTCGATTTATAGCAGGCGGAAGGCGAATTCCGAACTATCGCAATTTCTGGAATGCGGCTTAAGCCGCGTTGTATGTTGGGGCTGCGGGGAAAATTCAGGGGTTGTGACTGAGGCTCAGGGGCGGTCGATCGCCCACTATATCCGCGAAGACGAAACCATCGCGTTCGACGATGCTACCGAGTTGCACATCGATAGGGTGCGAGAAAAAAGGAGCATCGTAGACAAAGGTGTGAAACTCGCCGTTCTCTCCGCATGGATCGATGTTTGTGGGAAGCCGCTCCAGAAATTCGCGGTCGAACTCGCGCCCGGCATATGATTTATCGAGCTTTGCAGGATCGATGCAAGTTATTTTTGCTTTTATTCCAGCGGCGATCATGTCGAGCGCGAGTTGTCCGGTGGGGATTTCCCACAGCGGAAATAACGGCACGAGGCCGGTCCCAGCTAGTTGCCGTTCGCGGTAGGCGCGAACATCGGCGAGGAATAAGTCGCCGAAGGCAACTGCCGAAATTCCCGCGTCCACGGCCCGGCGCCACACGGCGCCCATCCGCTCCTCATACTCGGCGTTCGAACACGGCGAGGGCAGTTCGACCCGCCACAGCGGTAGACCGATGCGGCCGGCTTGCGCCTCGACGAGCGTGCGGCGTACAGCGTGCATCGCTACACGATCTGCCTCGCGGTTGAATGCGGTAACGAGTGCGGCCACGCGAAAGTCTTTTTCTTCGATTGAGCCAGCGCAAAACGGAGTGCGGCGCGAAACATTTCCTGTCACCGATGGTGGTGCGCGCCGCACCCTTTGCGCTTCGATTGAGCCAGCGCAAAACGGAGTGCGGCGCGAAACATTTCCCGGCTCGGCGGGAAGCCCATGATCGCGTGATTTGGTGATTCTCCGGACCGCTTCCTCTGGTCGCGGCTCGGTAACTTCGCCATCGGGCCGCGGCTCGGTAATATCGCGGTCGCGCCGCAACCTTTGCGCTTCCGATAGCATATGAAGGGCCCAGGCGCTGTCTTTGCCGCTGCTCCACGATAAGAGAACGTTTGTCATTGAAGATCGCCGGCCCAGCACCAGTGCGCGTCCCGGGTGGACGCTTCGAAGATTGTGCCATGCAAAATCTCCGCGATAATCTCCGCGGTTTGCGAGACCGTCATGCCAGACCGGTTAAAGAATCGATTTCCATCCGCAAAGGCAACATGTCCGTTCTGAACGGCCTTAAGCGATTTCCAGCCCGGATGCCGCTCTAGAACCCGCCGCTCCTTCAAAGTGCGGTCAAGGCTGAAGCCACACGGAGCGACAATAATAAATTCAGGGTCGGCCTCTCGAAGCCGGTCAAACGGAATGGCGCTGGAATGTTGTCCTTTTTTTCCCAGGGACAGCTCGCCATTGGCTATTTCGACCAGCTCCGGTCCCCAGTTTGCCATGGGGAACAGCGGCTCCATCCATTCGAGCATCACCACGGAGGGCCGTCCCATTTGCGCCGTTGCCTTCCGCACGACGTCCAGGCGATGCTTCTCCCGGCGAACCAAGGCCCGGCCATCGGGGCACGGCGCAGTTCCTTTCGCTGGCGGTGAAGCGCGCCGCCCCCTTGGCGCTTTGTCCAGCGCTTCGGCGATTCGCATGATGCCGTCGAAAACTCCCGTCAGGGAGCCTGCCGTCAAGGCGAGCACGGACGCCGCCGGAGTTTCGCACCGCATTGTGCCCTCCAGGGCGGCGGGGGTTACCGCACAGACTTCGCAATGGGCCTGCGTGATGATGAGATCCGGCGCAAGCTCCCGGATCAAATCGGTGTGGAGGCGATACAAAGGCTCGCCGGAGCGGATTCTTCGATTTACCTCGGCATCGATTTCGCGGCTGGAAACCGAAACATCAAATGCCGGTTCGCTGCACGGAGGGAGAGACGTAACCCAGGACGGGTTATCGCACTCATGCGAGCGTCCCACGAGGCGGGCTCCCAGGCCGAGCGCGCAAACGATTTCCGTGCCGCTGGCGAGCAGCGAGACGACGCGCATCGCTACGCGCTCCGCGGCTGCGGGCGGACGACGGCAATCACGCGCTCGCCAAGCGGTGTAGTCCAAACCATAAAGTTTGCTGTGAGAAAAAATGACAAGCTCGACGGCAAGCCTCCAGGAGCGATTATACCGGTCCCGTCCCGGCTACGGAACCCGTGCAAAACGGAGTGCGGCGCGAAATGGTTGTTTAGAAACCGCTCCCTCATGTGTCCAGAGGGCGCCCAGGCTCGGAATGGTGGTGCGCGGGAAAAATGCGGCTTCTGCTTTCCACGCACCGGAGCACTGGATTAAGATCGAAAGGAAATCTCAATCGCCGAGGACGGATTTATGAAGAGACTGTGGATCGTTATACTCGTGCTCGCGCCGATGTGTCCGGCCCAGCCGTCCGAAGATCGGGTCGCGCTCCGGGACCGGATGTGGATGGCGTCGAAAATTTGCGCTACTATCCTGCAGTATTTCGGACACTGGCAGGCCGTTCCGGACCTCAATCTCGACGCCGCTTACGGGCAGTACCTCAATAAGATCAGTGCGACAGACGACCGCGTAGCGTTCGATCTCGCCACCATGGAATTACTGGGCCGGCTGCGCAATGGGCATACCGACTTCGGCGACCGCTGGCTGTGGAAGACCCATGGACAGCCGCTCGGGTTTTGGTTGGAACTTTCTGGAAACTCGCGCACAACGGAGTGCGGCGGCAGCGTTTTACCAGTTGCTTTGATGGGCGCCGCCGCGCCCTGTGCGCCCGTCGACGGCAAGTGGATTGTACGCGACGCATCGATTGAGGGTCTGGAAGCCGGCGAGGTTGTTACTGCCATCGACGGCAGACCCACCGCTGAATTTGCCGGCGAGCGGACCAAGTATATAGCGGCGTCGGATGACCGCGCCCGGCGGGCGAAGGTTTTCTTCAGCGGATTTTTATGGCCCGAATCCTTGTGGAAGCCGCGGCAGGAGACGAGGGTGGCGCCGAAAATTCCGGATGGTGTGGCGTACCATCGCATCTTCTCAGAAATCCGCGCAAAACGGAGTGCGGCGTGAAATGGTTTCTGCCCCGGACGATGGTGCGCGCCGCGCCCTTTGCGCTCCTCGTTTGAAGACCCCAAGTATGAGAACGCCGCGGTCGAGTTCGTAAAGGCCAACGCCGGCGCGAGACTGATCATTTTCGACGTGCGGGGCAACGGGGGAGGGTCGACGCCTGAACGGCTTTTGCGCGCGGTGATGGAGCGCCCGTACCGCGACTGGACGCAAGCGTCCGCAATGTCGTTTGGCCTCTTCGCAACCTACGGCGAGTTGTACCGCAGCTCGATTTCAAAGGACGCCGACCCTCGTGCGCGGGGCTATCTGGAAGGATTCTCGGAGTATTTTGAACGCCCGTATTTTATGACGCCCGGGTCGCTGATACGACCTGAAACGCCGATCTATACCGGACCGATCTACATTCTTCAAGACCGGTATTGCGCGTCGGCGTGTAAGGATTTCGTGATGCCTCTGAAGACGAGCGGACGGGCGACGCTATTTGGTGAGCGAACGTTTGGCAGCTCCGGCCAGCCATATATGGTCGATTTCAAGAGCGGCATGAGCTTTCGCGTCAGCGCGAAACGCATGTATTTGCCGGATGGCTCGGCGTTTTAGGGGGTCGGAATCACGCCGGACGCGGAGGTGGCGGCGGCGCCGGCGCGTACGGAGGACGTGATTCTTGAAGCCGCGCTGGAGGCGTTCCGGAAGCGGTGACGCGGCGGTTAGTTCGTGAATTCGACGCCGGTTTCCCAAGGCTCGTGCAAGAACCCGTAGCGGACATGCACACGGTAAAACGGGCCCTTGGCCGCCTCCAGGCCGTGCGACGGTTTCAGATGGCGGAATGCATCGCTGAATGGGCGGGGAACGTGGATGGAGTTGGGAAATTGCTGAACGATGCCAGTCACGCGGGGCGTAGTTTTCGGATTGAGATTCGGTCCCGGGACGGGGATCGAAATGAGATTGACTGCGATGACGGCCGGCACAATCACGACAGCGGATCGGTCGGGGTGACGAGCGCGAAGTTTGGCGGCATCGAGATCGGCATCGACGGCCAGCAGATGGCTGCGGGTGGAAACCCCGGCGATCGGGTATTCGCCAATTGCCCTGGCCGGGCGTTGGGCAACGTGGCGCTCGTAATTTTCGATCCAGGCGCGCCAAGCCGCACCGTCATATTCCAGCGCGACGAATGCCTGCCGCGGGCGCTGACGCTGGTAGTGACGCGCGGCGGCAGGACTGGATGGGTCCATACTGCAATCGAACCCGAGTTGCTGGAGCATCTGCCGATCGAGCCAGAATGTCGTGCTTTCGGCGGAACGCCACGGAAAAAAGGTGGGATCCGTTCGCTCCAAATATAACGTGACGCCGCTATCGTCGTTGGGAGGCGCGGGATTGAGGTAGCGAAGCTCGCGCTGGGTCAGCGTAAGCTCCGCGCCTGGAACGCCGGTGCGATTGCGCGCGGCGTGAATCAGCGCGAGCGTGTTGGCGACCAGGATTACGGCCGCTGCGGCGACAAGGGATCCAGGTTTCACGCGGGCGCCTCATTATCGAGACGGGTCATGCTGCCGTGCAGGCGGCGGAACGCCAGCACCAGCGCAATGCCCAGCGCTCCAATGATGGCAAAGAAGAGATAGCGGGGCATCCAGCCCCACCACCAGTGATACAAACGGGTGAACAGGAAAACGACGAAGAAGGCCGCGCCGGTATTCACGAGGCCATTCCAGCTTTGTTTTATGCCGCACCAGATGGCGGTCGCCGCAACCAGCAACCCGGCGACTTCATAGAAACGCTCAATGTTGGTTGTTTCCCAGGGCGGGTAGCTGGCCGCGCCCCAATCGGCGAGAGAGAGGATGGCAATAAAAAACGTGAGCCCGCCGACCAACCGGTAGACGGCAGGAAAGCTGGGGTGTTGGAAGTGCCGTCGAGAGAGCGGCAGTATAAAGATGACGAGACCCAACAGGATGAAGTGTTCGGGCCGGCCATAGAACTCGAGCCAATCGTAGCCCATCTGAGCGGTAAAGGCGGCTGCGAAATAGGCGATCAACAGGAGCAACCCGAGCGCCAGATGCAAGCGCAGGCCATAGCGATAAGCCAGCAACATGGCGAAGGCGCCCCACGGAAGCAGCGCACGTTCGGTTGAGGCGATGTTGAATATACTTCCGACGACGACGAGATTCAGAATGAAACTGGCGAGGGCGACGAGAGCGAGAAGGCCGGTGAAATACCGCACGCGTTCGCGCCGGGCGGCCATTTCGGCGGCGGCGAGCAGAAGCAACGGCATGAGGATAACGATGGCCACTTGGAGCGGCGTAATCAGATATCCCCAGTAGCGAATGAAAAAGAGAACAACGGCCGCACACAGGGCTATCGCGCCGAGGGTGGACGCAATGCGCATGGCCCAGGAGACGCGCTTCTGCGAGGCGGTGGTATCCACATCGAACTGGCCGGCGAGCGCCGCCAACTGCGCGCGGGACCATTCGTCGAACCGGAGGCGCTGGCCGGGCGTGAGATCGAGGACGGATTGAATCTCTCCACTGGCCAATTCCTGGCGCAGCAGCCGGATGAGATCCGCGGAGCGTTGCGCCGCGTCCCGGTCCATGCCGGGCCGCGGATTTTGGTCTGGCGCATTCATAACGGCGAGGCTTCTCCGCGGCGACTTCCAAAGCGTAGCATTTCGGAAACCCGGGGGGGCCGAGGAGGCCGGCGGCTCGCGGTTATCGGGATGGAGCGGCCATCGGCGGGACCGAGGCATCGATTTTCTTCGCGCCCCGGAAGTGTTGCACTTCCCGTTCGCCGGCGCGGTTCAGGTCGAGGATCCCCGCGATCCGAAAATCCACGCGGAGCCTGAGCCGGTGTGCGAACCGGCGCAAAACAGAGTCCGGCGCGAATAGTCGCCCCGCGGTTCGCGGAGCGCGGCGGAGGCTGGATCTGGGTGGACGAATAAACCCCCAAAACCGGCCGGCATCAATTCGTTCTATACTGCTACCGGTGAGAGGAGGCAGTGCTAATGGCCGCCAGAAATGTCAAGACAACCGTTCAGGAGCGACACGTGGTTCCGCATTGGAGCGATCCGATCCGCATCGTTCCTTTGTATCTTCCCGAGGAATTGACCCGGAACCTGCCGCACGCAGGCGCTGCCGGCGCTCCGAAACTGACCTACCGCGGAGGCCCGCTGATGACCGGCGTCAAAGTGTTCACGATCTTCTGGGGCCCAGCATGGGAAAAGGCGCAGGCCGCGGTTGCCACGTATATCAACGATTTCTTCACGGCGATTCTGACCAGTTCGCTGATCGATGAACTAGGCGAATACAGCACGCCGCCATACACCATCGGTCACGGATCGCATATCGGAACAATAAATGTCAACACACCGGCGCCCGGGAAATCGATTTCGGACGCAGCCATTCGCCACATGCTGCAGCAGAACGCCGCGACGAATCCGGCGTTCCCGCAGCCGGACGCGAACACCCTGTATTTCGTGTACACTCCGCCGGGGTCGGCCATTGTGCAGGGCGGAAGCCGGTCTTGCCAAGCGTTCTGCGGGTATCACGATAACATTAGTGGCCAGTTGTTCTATGCGGCGATGCCCTTTCCAAACTGCCACGGCTGCACGGGCGGGCTGACGGTAGAGGACGCGCTGACGTCGACGTCATCGCACGAATTGTGCGAGGCAATTACGGACCCGATCCCGGGCCAGGGCTGGTATGACGATACGAACGGAGAAATCGGGGACATCTGCGCGTGGAAGACCAAGAAAATCGGGCAGTGGACGGTGCAACTGGAATGGTCGAACAAGCGGGGTAAGTGCATCTAGAGATTCCGTCGTTTTTCTAGACGCAGCGCGTATCTTGCGAACAGCCTTCGGTGTAAAATCGCCGTTGTTCTTGTGATGACGGCCCAAATGCTTTGGCAGTTTCGGCGGGAATACCGTAACATGCCAATGGTAATCGGATAGATTACAGGGACGCCGACCGCTCCTCCGGCCGCGGCTCCGCCGGAATATCTTTTGCGCCCAGATTCTGGCATCTGGCCGAAGCTGCGGCCAATCTACCAATTCTACGCCGGGCGTCCACTTGCATTCGGCCCCGGAAATGCGATATTTGATAGGACGCTTATGAGTGATCGCATCGCAGCAGGCCAAGTCGGCATCGGGATGATCGGCTACAAGTTCATGGGTAAGGCGCACACCAACGCCTACCGGCAGGTGATCCCATTTTTCGATCCGGCCGTGAAACCCCGTCTGAAAGTTATCTGCGGCCGGGAGCGGGGGAAGGTCGAGGCGATGGCCTCGCGTTGGGGCTGGGAACACGCCGTCACCGACTGGCGCCGCGTCATCGACGATCCCGATGTCCAGATTGTCGATATCTGCGCCCCCAACAACACGCACCGCGAAATCGCGCTCGCGGCGTTTGCGGCGGGTAAGATGGTGGCTTGTGAAAAGCCGCTAGCGATGGATGGCGCCGAGGCTGCGGTGATGGCCGATGCCGCGCGCGCGAGCGGCCGCACCAACACCGTCTGGTTCAACTACCGCCGCGTGCCGGCCATCGCCTTCGCGCGCCAGTTGATCGACGAAGGCCGCATCGGCCGCGTCTACCATTTCCGCGCGCTTTACCTGCAGGACTGGACGCTCGACCCCAGCGTGCCCCTGGTGTGGCGCATGGATAAGGACGTCGCCGGCTCCGGCGTCACCGGCGATCTGCTCTCTCACATTGTCGATCTTTCCAATTACCTGGCTGGCGACATCACCTCCGTCGCCGCCGCCAGCCGCACCTTCGTCGGCGAGCGGGAGCGCCCCGAAGGCGGCACGTCCAAAGTCGAACTGGAAGACGCCGCCATCTTCGTCGCCAAATACTCGAACGGCGCGCTCGGCCATTTTGAGGCGACACGGTTTGCCAACGGCCGCAAAAACGGCAATACCTTTGAGATCAACGGCGAGCACGGCAGTTTGTATTTCGATCTGGAAGACTTGAGCCGCCTCTGGTACTTCGATTCGCGCGACCCGAAACACGTTCAAGGCTGGCGCAAAATGCCCGTGTGGGACGAAATGCACCCGTATATGAAACACTGGTGGGTGCCCGGCTGCGCCATCGGCTACGAGCACACGTTCGCCAATCAGGTTGCCGACCTGATGGACGCCATTGCGGCCGGAAAGCCGATGAAGCCGGATTTTGACGACGGCCTGAAGTGCCAGTTGGTTCTGGACGCGGTGCTGGAAGCGGCCCAGACCGACCGCTGGGTCCACGTTCGTGAAACCGGAATTCCCGCCGGTAAGTAATCGGAGACGATCATGAAAATTTCATTAGGCAGTTGGGCATTTTCCTTCGGACCGTATAGCGACAAACCCGTTTCCTTTGAAAAAACGGCGAAGCGGCTTTCCGAAGCCCACTACGACGGCATCGAGATCTGCGGATTTCCTCCGCACATTACTCTCGAAAAATATGCCACCAAGGAATCGCGCCAGGAACTGGTGCGGTTCTTGAAGGATCTGCACCTGGGAGTCTCCGGTTATGCCGCGGATTTTCCCGGCGTTAATCCAACCGTGGCGGCCGACAAGGAAAAATATCTCGATCGCTTCCGGCGCAACGTTGAACTCTGCGCCGAGATTGGCAGTCCGGCGATTCGCGTCGATTCCATCGCTGGACCCGATTCGATTCCGGACGCCGAGTATGCGGGCGCCATGGACCGGCTGGCGGTCACCTGGCGCGAGGCGGCTGAATTTGCCAAGCGCGCCGGCATCCGTCTGGTCTGGGAATTCGAGCCCGGTTTTGCGTTTAACAAACCTTCCGAAGTGGTCGCGCTGCACAAAAAAGTCAGCCATCCCAATTTCAGTGTGATGTTCGACACCTCGCACGCCTACATGTGCGGCGTGGTGGGCGCGCGCCAGCATGGCGCCAAGGAAACGCTGCCCGGCGGCGTCGCCGAGTTCTTGAAGATGCTGGAAGGCCGCATCGGCGCCATCCACTTGATCGATTCCGACGGCACCCTGCATCACGACGAAACCAGCACCCACCGGCCGTTCGGCGAAGGCTTCATCGACTTCCAATCGCTGGCGCCGCAACTGCTCGCCGTCCCCGGCATCGAGTGGTGGTGTATCGATCTGTGCTTCTGGGCCGGCTCCTGGGAATTGGTGGAACCCAGCCGCGCCTTCGTTAAGAAGCTACTCAGCCAGCCCTAAGATTGCCCGCGCCCGACGGCCTCAGCTACTTGCTCTTGCTGAGCTTGCGGAAGTACTCGGCCACCGCGTCCGCATAGCCCGCGGGAATAGGTTCGGCGCCGCCGCTGCGCACCTGGCTCGATTGATCCGGGTCCACCTTGCGGCGCAGTTCCATCTCCAGTTGCTCCAAACCCGGCAGCACCGCGCGCGTCAGCCGGTCGCGCAATACGCCCGCATCGCCCACGCGATTTGGATCGTATTCGCGGACTGAATCCAGCAGTCGATTCACGTCGCGGCCGAATTCCGGCGACGTCCGGAGCGCGCCGCGAAGTTCGCCGAGATCGCGCAGCGTGTCGCGATAGGCCTGCTCGCCATTGTCGCCGTAAGATCCGATAACCGGACCTCCGCCGCCACGCTGGCCTCCCGCCTGCCGTCCTGGCTGTTGACCGGCTTGCCGGCCGCCCTGTTGCCCCGGCTGCTGTCCTGCTTGTTGCCCCGGCTGTTGTCCCGCCTGGTCGCCCGGTTGCTGCGCCATGCGGCTCAACCGCTGCGATGTCTCGTCTCGCTGATTTCCCGGCGCGCCCTGTCCCGGTTGTCCTGGTTGTCCGCGCTGCGCCAGTTGCTGGAGCTGTTGCCGCAGTTGCTCCACCCGCGCCAGCGCCTTCTGCAATTCTTCGTTGCCCGCGCTGCCCGCCTGCTGCTGCTGCTGCTGAGGATCTCCGCCCAATGCGTTCTGCGCCTGCTTGATCCCGTCGCGCAACTCCTCCAGGCCCTGCGTCACCGGCTGCTCCGCCATCCACACCTGGCTGCCCCAACCACGCCGGATGTAGGTCGAGTTCAGCTTCATCCGAAGTTTCAGCTCCTCCTGCTGCTCGTTACCCAACGCTTCGCGCAGCTTCGACGACACGCCGGGCCGCGTCGCCGCTAGATCGTGCATCGTCTTCTGCATATCGGATTCCAGCTTGTCCAGCTCGCCCAACTCCCCGGCCTTCTCGTCGGCCAACTGCTCCGGGCTCTGGCGCCCCGTGCCGGGTTGCGCGCCTGGTTGTACCCCTGTGTTCGGATGCCGCGGATCGGCCGCCTGATTGCCAAATTGCGCGCGCAGCCGGTTGTCGAAATCCCGTTGCGTCTGCGCGAGCTTGTCCGCACGCTGCGCCAGATCGCTCAACTGCTGCTCCGCCTCCCGATGCTGCAGGCCGCCCAACAAATCCTGCGCCTCTTTCAAGCGATCCGCGGCCCGCCGCGCGTCGGCCTGACTCTGCTGTCCCGATTGCCCCGATTGTTGCTGCTGCGACGACGACTGCGACGCCCGGCGCATGTCGTCGGTGGCTTGCGACAGCCGCTGGAACGCTTCCTGCAATCGTTGCTCGTTGGTCGACTGTCCGCTCGCCCCCGGCGATCCGGATTGCTGCGGCTTCTGGCCCGGGGACTGTGATTGTGATTGCGACTGCCCCTGTGCGCCCGCTTGCTGTTGCGCGCTGTTGCCTCGCGTCATCTGCTCCATCTGCTTTTGGAGCTGCTCGGCCTCGCGCCGCAGCATCTCCTGCTCCCAGCGCTGCTGGAAACTCTGATTGGATTGGTTTTCACGCTGCGCCAATTCCTGCTGCCGCCGCGCCAGCTCCTTCAACTTCTCGAGCGCCTCATCCACCTGCCGCTGCCGCTGATCGGAGGAGGCCGATTGCTGCGCCGTCTCGTACTGGTTCTTCTCCGTGTCCAACTCCAGGTCGAACAGACTCTCCAGATCGCGCGCCGAGCCGCCGCCGCCTCCGCCTCCGCCCCGGTTGCCAAACGCCACCTGAATCTGGCGGAACGTGGCCTCGGCCCGCAGCAACTGTTGCAGCGCCTTCTGCTCCGGCGTCAGCGCCTCTTTCCAATGCTGCGGCTTCAATTTCGCAACGGCGTCGTCCATTGACTTCGCCGCGCCTTCCATATCCTTTGAGAACGACTGAAATTCCGAGTTCGCTCCCGACAACTCCCGGCTCTTCATGCGCTCGGCCAGCGTCTTCGCCTGATCGCGCAGCTTGCCTTGCACTTCCGTCAGGAAGCGCGCGTCGTCCGCCGCCGCCGATTTATTCTTCGCATCGCCCTTCAACTCGTTCCAGGTTGCCGCGAGGATCTCCTTCTGCCGGTCGGAGATGTGCGACTCCTCGGCGCCCTGTCCCGCCGCCCCGCCGCTGCTTTGCGCCTGCGAGTACTCGTACTCGAACGGTGTTGCCTCGATGAAGAACATATCGGTCTTCGTCGTTTTGCGCGCGTCCTTCGCCGTGGCGTAGACGCTCACCAGATCGCCCGGCTGCAGCTTGAAATCCTCCAGCGCAATCGTGGTCTTGCCCTCCGCGTGCTTGGCCCCGTGTTGGGGAAGCAGCGCCACCGTCTTCTCCTCGCCGCCATTCACTGCGTAGTGCAGTTCCAGGCCGTACAGTCCGAAGTCGTCATCCGCCGCGGCCGCCAGCGTAATCTCGGCGATGGGATTCACTTTCGCATCGCGCGCCGGCTTCGTTATCCGCACGGTTGGCGGCGAATCCTTGCGCGCCTCAATAAAATAATCCTCGCTCAGCCGCACTACCTGGCCCTGGTCGATCGCTCCGAAATGATACAGGCCGTCTTTTTCAATCGGCACTTTCGCCAGCACCCAATTCCCGGCCGTCGCCTCCAGCTTGATCTGCTTGCCGTCGTCGAGCGCAATCACGCCGCCCGTCAGCGGCCGGTCGGTTTCCACCGCAACCTCGGCCACCGTGCCTTCCACCGCGCGCAAATCGCCGCCCGGATCCTCCACCACGTCCTTCATTCCGCTCCAGCCCGGATAATGATACGTGACGCGGATCTTTTTCACGTGCGGCAAATCGACCACCTTCAGCGTGTACACGGCCGATTTCAGCGCGCCCGCCTGCACGTAATACTGAACGTTTTCGGCCAATCCCGCAAACAGGAATCCGTATCCCGATCCCTCCGGCTGCGGCTGCATCGCCGCTTCTTCCCATTTCGGCGCGCCGCCGTAGCTGGCAAACAGCCGGACTTTTCCCGGTTGAAAGCCGATAGGCTGCGCGGTCACAAGTTGATCCGCGCGTTTTCGCACGGTGTGATTGCCGGGGCGCACCACGATATCGTAAAACGGTTGCGAACCAATGTGCGGGCCGCCGGCCCACAGCATCGCCGCGCCGTAGCCGAAATATCCGGGCCCCGCCAGAATCAGCCAGAGCAGGACACCCGCGGCCGCGCCGGCCGCGCCCGCCAGTCCCAGCATCCGGCTTCGCGGAGCTAGCCGGTCCGGCTCCATCTGTTCGGCAATGTCGGCTGCATCCGACGCCACCAGCGCCAGAAACGGATTGGTGGGATCCGTTGCGCCGCGCTCCACCACCGTCAGCAGGCGTTCCTGAAACTCCGGATACGTCTCCTCCACGCGCCGCGCCGCGCGCCTGCGGTTCTGCCGTAACAGCGGACCCACCAGCCCGAAACCCAATGCCAGCGCGAGCGAGACGAACAGCGCCGTCCGCGCCCACAGCAGACTGGTTGGCGAAAACGCAAAACGGTTGGCGATCAGCACCAGCGCCAGCGTCACCGCCAGCGCGAGCGATGCCAGCACCGCCGCTCCGCGCGAAACCGTCATCCAACGAAGCCGGCGCTCCAGGCGCCTCAGGTATGCGTTGAGCCGATCGAAGGGATTCATGCCGCTTGTCTCTCCGTTCCGTTCTCGCTCTCTCTCGCCACCCCCAGGTAGCGATCCGCCAGCAGCGATTCAGCCAGCGCCACTAATAACAATAAGATCACAAAATAGCGCCACAAGCTCGACGGCTTTTTCTCCACCGTTTCGCCGCCCGCCGCAACTGTCGTCGTGCCGCCGGTGCCCGTCCCGCGCCATAACGCCAGCGTCTCCGGCGGCGCCAGGCTCAAGTCCGATTCGCGCCGGTCCGCATGCGCCGCTACCATCTCCTGGCGCCCATTCGCCCGCCGGATTTCGTAATATCCTTCTTTCGTCAGCCGGAAATTCTGCGCCGTCGTCGCGTCTTTCAACGACAATGCGCGCTTTCCGTCCGGCCCCAGCACGTCCACCGCGGTGCCGCGGTTCTTTCCCATCCGCAGATCCACGTAGGAATCCACCGGAAAATTCGCCGGCCGGTCGTCGATTCCGCTGAGATAGGCCGCGCTCGCCTCCACAAACGGCACAAACGAGGCATGCAGAGGAAAATCGTTTGCCACGTTGTCGAACGTGGATGCGAACAACATCACGCGCCCTTCGCCGATTTGCTTTTCCATCACCAGCGGCGTCCCATCCGCCAGCCGCGCCAGTACGCGCGCCGTGCCCGGATTCACTCGAATCACCTGTAGAAACTTCACGCCGTCCAGCCGATTGGTGTGCGCCAGCGGCGGGAACGAAGTGTCCACATCGGCCGCCATTTCAAATTGGTCGCCCTCGCGCCCCGCATAACGCGAGCCTAGAATCGGAGCGTCAAACACCGGCACGCGTGGCTCAATCGCCGCCGCCGGACCCAACGCGATCAACGCCGCTCCGCCGCCCGCGACATATTTCTTCAGCGCGTCTTCCGCGGGCCCCGGCAAATGTCCCGCGTCCGACAAAACCACCAGCGCATACTTGGCGGAAATCAGATTTGCCGCCTGGTC
>JBDTAT010000629.1:0-11905 GCA_039924505.1 Bryobacteraceae bacterium | reverse complement strand
CCTCATAATAACGCAACACCGCAATGCTTCCGGAAATGTTTCTCGATCGCTGTACTGGCTATCGCCGCCGCGGCGGGCGGCCGTTCAGCCGAACCGGGCCGTTCAGCCAAGCCGCATGACACGCCGGTTCTTACCGGACTGGATGTTCTGGCGGCGGAGAACTTCGCTCCGTTGAAGGGCAAGAACGTCGGTCTGATCACCAATCACACGGGACTGAGCGTGGATGGGAAGCGCAACGTCGACCTGATGCTGGCTGCCGGAATTCACGTGCTAGCGTTGTTTTCACCCGAGCACGGAATCCTCGGCGTGGAGGATCAACCGAATATCGCCGACAGCACGGATAAAGCCACGGGGCTGCCTGTTCGCAGTTTGCACGACGGCAAAACTCACCGGATGACGCCGGAGATGCTGACCGGAATCGACACGTTGGTGTACGACATTCAGGACGTGGGCGCCCGTTTTTACACGTATTCCTGCACCATGATTTATGGCATGCAGGAGGCGGCTCGTAATCACGTGGCATTTTACGTGCTGGACCGTCCGAATCCCATCACCGGTAGCCATGTGGAAGGACCGATGATCGACTCCGGCCTCAAGTCCTACGTCGGGTGCGCGGACGAACCGGTCCGGCACGGCTTCACGTTTGGCGAGCTCGCGCGGTACGTCAACGGGGAGAGCGCACAGGGCGGGGCGGCATCCTTCGACGCAACCGGGATCACGCTGCCGCCGCGCTCCGTTGTGCGCGGGTTTCCAGAACGAGAGACTCATTTGGGAGCCGATCTGCATGTCATCCCGATGCGGGGATGGCGCCGCGGCATGTGGTGGGACGAAACCAATCTGACGTGGGTGGACCCGTCTCCGAACATGAACAGCCTGCCGGCGGCAGTGCTCTATCCGGGCACGTGCCTGCTGGAGTCGTCGAAAAATTTCTCGGTGGGCCGCGGGACACGCGTCGCCTACGAACAGGTGGGCGCCGATTGGGTGGACGGCCGCAAGCTGGCAGCCTATCTGAACGCACGGGCCATTCCTGGAGTGCGCGCGTACCCCACGCGATTCCGGCCCACCGCTTCGCATTTTCAAGGCCGGCAAATTGAGGGCGTAAGATTTGTTATTACGGATCGGGACGCGCTGGATAGCGTACGCCTGGGCTTGGAAATCATCCATGCGTTGCAGGTACTATATCCCGGCAAGCTTTCCATCCAGGCGAACCAGCGCTTGATCGGGAGCAAAGCCGTAATCGACGCGCTGGAGGCCGGCGCCGATCCACTGGCGATTGAGCGAAGCTTCCACGCCGATCTGGAGAAATTCCTCAAGACGCGTCAAAAGTATCTTCTTTATAGCCGTTAAGCGTCTGTCACGAAATAACCTGCCGACGCGCGCGGCTCAAAAAAGCGCTTCCGAGCCGCGACCGTGAGGGAGCGGTTGGTAAGATTATTTCGCAACAGACAGCTTCGTCGAAATGTACGGTTACTCGCAGCGTGGCCAGACGGCAGCGGAATAACTGAATGCGCTGCGGGCCGCCGGGCCAGACGATATCGCATCGTCTCTCTCCGCAACCTTCCTGCGCCGCGAAACCGATGAGATCTTTTCCGGTCACCTCTTCAGAAAAATTTTAAATCGTTGAATTAAAAGCGCCCTTCGCCCGCAGGCCGCTGGTTCCCGGCCCCCCGCATCGTATCATTTGGCTGAAAGGAGAAGCGCTTACTCGAATGCCGGCCAATCCAGCGCGCATCAAATACGCCGCGTCAAAACCGCCGCTTGCCTCATCATTGGCTTCGTTTCGCAAAAATCGCACGCGCCCGCGAATCGAAAGCCACATCACGCCGCGGCAAATTCCCCGCAGCCCTTCGCTCGGCCGGCCCACCGCGCATCAAACACGCCGCATCAAAATCGCCACTTGCGTCACCCATTGGCTTCGTTCGGTATTTCACTCTATATCCGCGAGCCGCCTGCGGCCGGTCCGACGGAGCGCCCCTCCCGCCCACCTGTGGCCATCTTTCACGCAGGCTTTCCCGTTGCGCCGCGTTTATAATAAGGACATGAAGTTTTCTGTGTTCGTGCTGGCCGGCGTGTGCGCCGCTATTGCCATGGGCGCCGATATCGGCCCGACCGTCGTCGATGAAATTATCGCCAAGGTGGATGGCGACATCATCACGCACAACGACATCGAGAAATCGCGAAAGCAATTGGAAGGCGAGCTGCATCAGCAGGGCCTCACCGGCGATAAATTGGTGGAGACGCTGAAGGAGCAGGAACAGAGCGCTCTGCGCGATAAAATCGATCAACTCCTCCTGGTGCAGAAGGGTAAGGAACTGGCCATCAATGTCGATTCCGAAGTGACCAAATACCTGGCCGACATGCAGCGCCAGTTCAATATCGCCGATCCCGACAAGTTCCAGACCTTCATCCACGATCAAACCGGACTGCCGTTTGAGGACTACAAAAACGACATCCGTAATGGCTACCTCACGCAGCGCGTGATCCGGCAAGAGGTCGGCGGCAAAATCAATATCAAGAAGGAAGAGATCGCCAAGTACTACAACGACCACAAGGCGGAGTTCAACCGGAAAGAAAAAGTCTTCCTGACGGAGATTTTTATTTCCACCGAGGGCAAGGATGCGGCAGCCACGGCCGCGGCCGGGAAGAAGGCCAAGGACTTGGTGGCGCGCGCGCGCAAAGGCGAGAAATTCGGCGATTTGGCGCGGGCCAATTCGGATGGCGTTTCGGCGCAAGCGTTCGGCGACATCGGCGGTTGGGAAAAAGGAAAGCTGCAGCCGGCGCTGGAGGCGGCGGTGTGGGATCAGCCGCGCGGTTACGTCACGGACCCGGTGAAGATGCCGAACGGCCTTGAGATCCTGAAGGTGGAGGAGCATCAGAAAGCCGGACAGGCCACGCTCGAAGAAGTGGAGCAGGAGATCACGGAAAAGTTATTCACGCCGCGGATGCAGCCGGAAGTGCGGAAGTATCTGACCAAGCTGCGCACCGAAGCGTTCCTGCAGATCAAGTCCGGGTACGTGGATTCCGGCGCCGCGCCCGGGAAGGACACGCGCTGGCAGGATCCCGCGCAGTTGAAACCGGAAACCGTATCGAAGGCGGAGGTTTCGGCGAAAACGCGCCACAAGCGGCTGCTTGGGATGATCCCGCTTCCGGGCACGGAAACCACCGCGAAACAGAAGACGTCGTCCTCGCGTTAGATCCGGCGTCTCATGAAATCTCCCTACGTTAATGAGCTGCAACCGAACCAGACGGTCACCGCGATCTTTCTGGTTCACTCGAAAGACGTCCGGCAGAAGCGCACCGGCGAGCCGTATCTCTCGCTGCTGGTCGGCGACCGGACCGGCGAGCTGGACGCGAAGATGTGGGATAACGTCACCGAGATCGCCGGCGCGTTTGAGCGCGACGACTTTGTGCGCGTGAAGGGGCTGTTGCAGGTGCATCAGAACCGTCCACAGCTCACCATCCACAAGGTGGAGCGCATCGCCGAAAGCGAAGTGGATTTCAGCGACTACTTTCCCGCATCGAAGCGCGCTCCCGCGGAGATGGCGGCCGAGCTGGCCGGCATCGTGGACGGCATCGGGAATCCGCATCTGAAAGGGCTGCTGAAGGCCGTTCTGGACGATCCTTCGATCGCGCGCGGATTCGAGCGCGCGCCGGCCGCGAAGACGATCCACCACGCGTTTCTCGGCGGCTTGCTCGAGCACGTTCTGTCGATGTGCGGACTGGCGCGCATGGCGGCCGCCCATTACAAATATGCGGACCTGGATCTGTTGCTTACCGGCGTCCTGCTGCACGATATCGGCAAGATCCGCGAGCTGACGTATGAGCGCAGCTTTGGGTATTCCAGCGAAGGCCAGCTCGTCGGCCATATCAGTATCGGCCTGCGTCTGATGTACGAGAAACTGGCGGGCTTGCCCGATTTTCCCGAGAAGCTGCGCGTGCTGGTGGAACACATGGTCCTGAGCCATCACGGCCAATTGGAATTCGGCTCGCCCAAGCTGCCGATGTTTCCCGAAGCGATGCTGCTGCACTTGCTCGACAACATGGATTCCAAGATGGAGACCATGCGCGGGCTCATTGAGCGCGATAGCCAGCTCGAAGGGTGCTGGACCGGATACAGCACCGCGCTCGAGCGTTCGGTTTTGAAGAAGGACCGTTACATGGCGGCGGAGACGCCAGTGGCGAACGCTCCGGAGATTGCGGCGCCGTCAACTGCCGGGCGGGAGCAGCGGGGAGCGGCCGGCTCGCCGTTCGGCTCCAAACTGGCCGATGCGCTGAAGAAATAGTTCTGTCCCGGCCGGAATTGCCGATGCGAATAGCCGGAGCGCCGCGCGAGATTCCTCCTCCGCTTGAACTTGCCTGTCTGCGGGTGCTGTGGCAGCTGGGTGAGGCCTGCGTCCGCGATGTGTTGACATCGATGGCGCCGGAACGGACGCTGGCCTACACCACGGTGATGACGGTGCTCGACCGGTTGGCACGGCGGGGCGCGGTGTCGCGGCGAAAGGCCGGGCGGTCCTACCGGTATGCCGCCGTTTTGCAGCAGGATGCGTTGCGGAAACTGGCGGTGCGGGAATTACTCGAGACGTATTTCGATGGATCGGAGCGGGAGTTGGCCGCATTTCTGCGCGCCAACGATGTGTCCCAGCCATAACATAAGAACGCAGGTGCGCGGGGCCGCGCAGGAAGCGCTTCGGCTGCGCATTTGTGTATCGAGTCGTCGAGGAAATCGCATGGGGGAGGCATAATGAAATTCGATTCCGGCTTTGCGGCGGTCGTTGCGCTTTTCGACCATGACCCGCACGTCACGCGCGGCGAGGGGAAAGGGTTCGGTTCGCACGCCCTCAAAGCCGACGGCAAAATCTTCGCGATGATGTCCTCCAAAGGCCAGTTCGTCGTGAAGCTTTCAAAAGCGCGCGCCGACGAGTTGGCCGCCGCCGGCCAGGGGGAGTACTTCGATCCGGGCCACGGAAGATTGATGAAGCAATGGCTCACCGTGCCTCCCGGGAAAGCGGACTGGGCCAATCTCGCGAAAGAAGCCCGCCGCTTCGCCGGGTCAGCATCTCCCTAGCTCCCGCATCGGCGCTGCAGTCACCAACACCAATCAAGCACGGCGCCATTCCCGCCGCTACGAGCTAAGTCCTTGTGTCCGTTCGGAAGCAGGCCGACCCTCGAAACTTGGGTGTCGAATAAAACTTCAATCCTTGGAGCGCGCGCTCTGTAGATTCTTCGTTGACGTCAATGTGAACTACGGCGCGGTGCGCCCACCAACTCAAAGGGGTAGGCCCTTGAACTTACGCCGCAACATCCCACAACTCCCGATCGACAAACCGCTCCACAGCAACCAGAAACTCGCCGGTTCCGGAACTGCGGCGATCCGGTACGTACCGGTGGCAATCTGGTTGTTGTTCTTGTCGAACAGTTGATATCGGAGCCCTGTTGACGAAAGGACGAGCGCTTCCATTCCAATCGGCGCCAGTGGTTGCAGATCCGCGTCGGCCGCTGTGACGCGACCCAGCCCGTTTACCACGGCATCGTCGTCAGTTGCGCTTCCCGCTACGTAGTCGATCGCTCCGACAGGCGCCACAAAGTTAACAAAATTCGCCGGCGGCCAGATCATCGTATTGGTTGAGGCGCCGGCGTCAAAACTGAAACTGCCCGTCCCGACACCGCCCCCGCCGGTGAATTGGACGGTGTAATCCGACGGTAACCATGTTTCCGGCGGTTGTTTTGACCGTCACAGATGTATCCGAAATTTTCGCGACAGTTTCAATAACGTGTTCTTCCCCGCCGTGCGGTGTAGCGATTGTTGGCAGGAGCGCAAGGGTGATTATCGCGAGGAGCGCGACCTGGATCTTGGGCTTAATCGTGTTCATGCTGCTTTTGTTCATGTGATTGGTCTCCATTCAAAAATTCTCCTTCTTCCTGCTCTTCCTTCAGTTCTTCCGGACTCTTTGGATTAAGCATTTGCATTTCGCATTCCTCCTCGACCGTAAACTTTGGCAGATGGCTAATGAACCGGACCAGTTTCCAGGAGTCTTGAGCATCCTGATCCGACCCGGTACCCAAGACGGCATCCTTGTGAGTCGACTACCGTTTTGGATGATATAGAACAACTCGCCATCGGTTAAATTCTGCGTCTCCGCCTGCCGCATGTCCGGCGTGGGCGGATACGTATGCTTCCCCATCGCGGTGTCGCCGCTGCCATTGTTTGCGTGACAGGCAGCGCAATGGTCGGCCCAGTGTGCGCGCGCGTCCGCCAACACCTGCGCCGAATCGGCGACCGGATTTGCGCGCTCTCGCGCGCCGGCGGGGCTGCCATCGCGCGGGCGCTTCGTGCGGCCCAACGCTCAAACGCACTTGGCTGCGCCCGGGCGCTGAATCCGTTCGCGCGAGTCTTCAAGAAAATGAGGCCGCCGCCACCAGCCACTACGGCAAGTGCGATGGCGCCAGCTAGAAACCAAGCTAAGCTTTTCAGGCTCTGCGCGAGAATTCGGAGAAGTGGGCGATTGGCGGAGACTTCAGGGTTTTGCCCTTCCTGGAATTTCCGGCAGCCGCCAGCCGCCGAGCCGACGCCGTGAGCTTATAGGACTGCCGAACTGCCAAATCTCCGATGGCCCGAATCCTGGAATCAAGGAGACTGATACGCGACCCAACGGCGGGCGCAACCATTGATTCAAGCAGACCTGCCGGTGTTTCTGCCTCTTCTGAAGTGTCAGGTTCCCGCAGTTGGTCCGTCCAAGTTGACCCGGACTCGGCGGGTTAAGGCAGACCGTAGATCCGCCGGGGCGCTCAACAGCTCGATTCATGGAAAGCGGAAAACCGGCCGATTTCACCTCGCGGCGATAGGGGACGACGGGATCGCGCCAAAGCCCGGTGAACATTAGCGACGGGTCACTTCCGATGCCGTCGAGTCTTGAGCCTCGCCGGCAACCCAAATCACGAAAACCCGATGAAACTGGGATGTTTTACAGATTCCTGCTCAGAGCCGAATTTCATATTCATTTCCCATTTCAGCTTCGGCTATTGCGCCGGCGCCGCGCGTGACGTATAACCTGCACCTCCTGCGCCTCCGGACTGCATCCCGCCCGCGCCCATGGTTGGATTTACCGGATCGGAAAGCCCATCCATCAATCCAAACCCGCGAATTACAAGTACACTCTGCCAGGCGGTATCGAGCGCCTGCACGTAATCGGCCTCCAACTGGAAGAGCGTCCGCTGGGAGATCAGCACCTGCGGGTAGGCCGCCGCCATGTTCCGATAGTTCATCCGATACAGCTTGTAGGCCTGTTCCGCGCGGGGCAGCATCTCCGCTTTGTACTGCTGGACCGTAACCCGCGCGGAATCGTACTCGCGAAACATATCCGCCACGTCGCGTTCCAGTTGGAGTTTCAGCCGGGAAAGATTCTGTTTCGCGCCCTCGATTTCGCCCTTCGCCGCGGCTATATTGCCCTGATTGCGATTAAAGATCGGCAACTGGATTCCGATTTGAGCGCCGCCCTGTAACCCCGTGGACCTCTGGGTTCCGTCGATAGGCTCATAATTTTGCGCCAGGATGGCAGTGATTTGCAGATCGGGTATCAGCGCTTTCCTGGCCTGCGCCAGAAATGCGTCCGAGCGCTCGACCGCTTGCTGAGCCAGCTTGACCTCGGGACTCTCCCGCAGCGTTGTGGCGATCCATTCTTCGTAATTGAGGTCCGGGACTGCGTCAAGGTCGCCCGCCAAACGCGTAATCGGCAGCCCGGGCTTCCCGGCGACAACGGCCAGAATTCTCCAGGCAGCTTGTAAGTTCTGCTGAGCAACCCTGAGGCTCACGTTGGCTTGTTGTTGCTCCACCTCAGCTTGAAGAATGTCGGGACGGTCGGCTTGACCGACGTTGCCCAATTGCTGGGAAGTCTGTGCCGCATCTCCGGCGAGTTTGGCCAGACTCTGCCTCACGTCCACCAACCGCTCGGCCGCCAGAACGTGGTAGAACATGCTCCGGACGTTGTTCCGGATGCGCAAGCGCTGAGCTTGCCCACTCGTCTCAACTTCGTTGGCCTGTAGCTCCGCTACCCGCCGCGCCGCGCGGAGCTTGCCGCCCGTTACAATCGTTTGATTGATGAACCCACCCTGTTTTCCTCCGCCGGTATAACCGCCTCGAATTTCATCCCCGTAGTAGCCTACTATCGGATTGGGATAAAGACCTGCCTGCCTGGTCAGTCCCGCCGCCACGCGCATGTTCGCTTCCGCTTGAGCCACGGTCGGGTTATTCGCCAACGCCATCCGCTCAAGATCCTCCAATTGCAGTCCACTCCGATCGGCCGTACCCGGTTTTTCCGGCGGTCCTTGTAGTGAAACCACCTCTACGTCATGCAGAGTGGAATCGTCGTCGTAAACTTTCGCCGTGATTTGATCTCCAACCTTGACATGGTTTAGGACATCCTCGCCATCGACTGCGTAGGCCATCGTCATCGCACCCATCCCGCCCGCCATGGATTCCGCCGCCACCGTGAGCCTTTTTGTGCCCGTATTCACTTGTGTGACTTTGCCCCGAAGCGTGTGCGCCTTCTTCCCGCTTTGTTGCGCACGTCCCGGCGAGAGGAACAAACAAAGCGTCAGTCCCGACGCCACTCCGCGCAATATCTGCATTCGGCAATGTTTCATTGGGCGCTCTTTTCCTGTGATTGTTGCTCTCGCAGTTTGGCTTTCAGGTCCATGATCTTGTCGTATTGTTCAGGAGGCAGGACGCGAACCAGCGTCATCATGCCTCCAATGAATCCGCTCCAGCCCGCTGGCAAGCCATACGTTTCGGGCTTCTCGACCTCCTTGTCCATTGCCATCATCGAACCTTCCATGAAAGCATCCTGCGGGAAGAGCGGCACTTGGTTCGCGTTCTTCGGCAATTCGGGCATGTTCATCTTCGAATGATTCATACCCGGCATATTGGCCATCGCTTCGTCAGCCTGCTTCTGTGAAATGGGCCCATTTCCCATCGGCATTTCCGTCGATGAACCGACGCCCAGACCGCGTCCCAGGCTGGGCGCTTTGTTTTCCGCTGTGGCGTTGCCGTCCCGCAGCATACCCATGGCTTCCTCCATGCTTGCTCCGCCTTGCATGCCGTGCCCGAGCCGGGTCAGCGGCCCAACGTTTGAGGACATCTGGTTCATCATGTGATGGGGAAGATGGCAGTGAAGCATCCAGTCGCCCAGACGGTCCGCCACGAACTCTACATCCCGCGCCTGCGCAACACCGACCAAGGTGGTGTTGCCACGCAGCCACATGGTCTCAGGCTCCCTGGCTCCCTCGTGTCCGGTTACCCAGAATGTGAAGCCATGCAGATGAATCGGATGGTGGTCCATGCCGAGATTGATAATACGGATGCGGACGCGTTCGCCCTGCCGAACGATCAAGGGAGTCGTCGCGGGGCCTGCTTTGCCGTTAAAGGTCAGCCAGTTAAACTCCATGTTCATGCTGTTGGGGATCGTGCTATTGGGAAGCACCGCATACTCCTGCAAAGAGATCAGGTAATCTTTGTCGACTCGCGGCGTGTAGGGCGTCTTCGGGTGGATAATGAAGCCGCCGAGCATTCCAACCATTTCCTGCATCGCCATGTGCGAATGGTAGAAGAACGTGCCATTTTGATGTAGCGGAAACTCATACACGAAGCGTTCGCCGGGCATCACGGGTTTTTGGGCAATGCCGGGGACGCCATCCATTTCAATGGGCAGCTCGAGCCCGTGCCAGTGAATGCCGGTTGGCTCGGGCAGATGGTTATCGAAGACGATCCGTACGCGATCGCCTTCATTGGCCTGGATAGTTGGCCCCGGCGCGCTTCCGTTAAAGCCCCAAAGATCGAAAGTCCGGCCTGGGACGACCGTCTGTTTTACCGGTTCCGCAATAAGCTGAAAGATCTTCACGCCGTTTTCGATCGCGAACGGCAGATCTTGGATATCCAGAGTTTGCACTGGCACGAAAGATCCGCCGTGAGCGGTTCCGGAGCGTGGCTTAGAATCGGCGCCGGCAGAATTCACCTGTTGGCCCGAGGCAAGTGTGGAGGCTGCGGCTACGCCGGCGCCAAGTTGGAAGATGTTCTTAAAAAAGCTTCTTCGAGCGTTCATGATTTTGCCTTTCCTGGTAACTCATTACTTCTATGTGACAGTCCGCAAAACGGAGCGCGCGGGCTGCATACTTGACTGCAATGAGGACGCCCGCGCGCCCTTTGCGGGCAAGCAAGCACGCGCACATGCATATACGCGCGCGCTCGTCCGGACGAAAATAATAAAGCGAGCCTCCATGACGGCAAGGCCCACCAGTGAAAGAGGAAGGCTAGATTCGAAGAATGCTGAAGGTTAACGCACTTTGGGACGACGGTGGCGAGTCTGAATTCGGCGCGGCAGACTGCATGGGAGGCAGCAGCGAAACACGAGGCGATGCGACGGGCAGCATGCCGACGAGAAGATTGCCAACTGCGCTGGCGTTGAGATGTCCTGGCCCTCGTTCAGGCCCGGCGAGACTGATGTGCCGATGCTCACACCCGCCTTGGTGCGAAGGAGTTTTGTGGTGATCGCAACAATCCGAGGGGCTCTGTTGAGCATGATCGTGGCTCACGCCGGTGCAGTTCCCGTAGCATTGCGCGTTTGCGAGCAGCGCCGCCACCATCGCGAGAACAATCATGCGAGACAAGCTGAGGATCGCTTCCTGAAATCAATGTACCACGCCCAACACGTGGAGAGGGAGGAGAGCATCGGCGGCGCCTCGCGCTTGACACCCACCCTTCCAGGGGGGATGATGGCAATTAAGGAGCCATCCGAATGAGACGCATGTACGCTGTCGGCGCTGTTGCTCTCCTGGCAACTGGCGCGGCGCTCGCCCAAAACATCATCTCCGCGCATTCGGGCGTGGTCCAATACGTCGAAGGCCGTGTGCTGCTGAACAATAAACCGGTCGTCGAAAAGTTTGGCCAGTTCCCCGAGATCAAAGAAGGTCAAGTATTCGCGACCGAAGACGGCCGCGCTGAAATTCTATTGACGCCGGGCGTCTTTCTTCGCGTGCCGGAAAACAGTTCCGTTCGCATGATCGACCGCAGCCTCACCAATACCCGCGTCGAAGTGCTCTCCGGCGCCGCGTTGGTAGAGTGCGCGGAAATCTTGAAAGACGACGCCGTTTCGCTCGTATATAAAGGTTGGACCGTCGCGCTCGAAAAGAAAGGGCTCTACCGCCTCGACACCGATCCGGCGCGGCTGCGCGTCTTCGAGGGCGAGGCCGGTGTGGCCGGCGACGGCCATGCAACTCTAGTCAAGCGCTCCCGCGAATTGTATTTCGGACCTTTGCTGGCCGACCAGCGCTTCAACTCCAAGGAGACCGACGAACTCTATTCCTGGAGCGCGCGCCGCGCCGAGTCGCTCTCCATGGCCAGCATCTCGGCCGCGAAATCGTTGCGCGACGACGGCTCCTCCTGGGGAGTCAGCGGCTGGGATTGGAACCCGTGGTTCGGCATGTTCACCTTCGTGCCCTATCGCGGCATTTACAACAGCCCGTTCGGCTACAGTTTCTGGAGTCCTCTTCAGGTCGGATATTTCTACCAACCGGGTTATTACTACGGGGGAGGCGGTTACAATACGCGCACGGCCCCGACCACCTCCGCGGTTAACTGGTCGCCGCACTACGATTCCAATCTCGGCTATAACACCGCCTCCCGCGCCACGTTCGCGCAACCGTCGGTCGGTATGCAGTCTTCCGGGTCGTCGTCCATGTCCGGCATGTCCGGTCGCGGCGGCATGAGCAGCGCCGGCACGGGCGGCGGCGCATCCAGCGGGCGCGGCGCCAGCAACGGCGGCGGCCGCGGCCGCTAAACACTCGTTTCACCGCCGCATCGCGATTTTTTTGCATCCCGCGGTCTAGGCGCGGCATCCGAACCAATGTACTGACT
>JBDTAT010000628.1:0-3183 GCA_039924505.1 Bryobacteraceae bacterium | reverse complement strand
AGGACGCCACGCAAAGCCGAACCGCGGCCCGAACTTGTTGGGATCGCTGAACTGCAGAGCCCGTCCGCCTTGCGCGTCCGTGGCGTTCTTGGCGTAATCGATTTGATTGCTCGCCAGATCGAAACTGGCCCAGTGGTCGTGCTTTTCCTTCCAGCGCTGGAAATAGTCGTAGCGAAGGCCGAGATTCACGGTGAGGTATGGTGTCACCTTAATGTCGTCCTGGACATATCCGGAATTCCAAAACTGATTTGGCTGACCATGCAGAGGCGCCTGTCCGATCGACGCGGATGAGATGTAGCCCAGTAAGAAGTCCACCAGTCCGTCGCCGGTATATGCGCCGCCTGGAGCGCCGCCGAAGCCGAACGCGCCTCGAGCCGTCAGTGTCTCGATGAACACGTTGTTGCGGCGCATGATCGTGACGCCGGCTTTCAGAGAATGCTTGCCCTTAATGATCGAGAGGTTATCCGCGTACTGCCAGATCTGGCCGCCGTTCGGATTCCATGGCGCTCCGGTCCGCAGGCCGGGCAATCCCAGGGCGGAGGAACTCTGAGAGATGGCATAGTTTGGCGGCCCCCATTCGAGCGGATTCCGCGTCAGGGGTAATTGATCTCCGATGCCTAACTGGGCGCCCACATCGGTTTTGAAGCTAGTCTCCAATTCCTCAAACGTGAGACTGCGGTTCCAGCCGGCCCGAAACTCATTGAATACGTTCGACGAGAATATGTGCGTCTCGGACAAGCTGACATTCTGGTTATGCCGATTGCGCTTATAACTGCGGTCGCTGCTGCCCGGCCCAAACAGCGGAAAAAGATCCCCGACAAAATCGTGGTTGAAGTTGTAAATGTAGCGTCCGTAAAACGTATCTTTATCCGAAAGGCGATAGTCGATGCGGCCAATGACCTCGTTCGTGACGTTGCCCGCCGGACTGATTGGCCCCTGGAAGTTATTCACCAAGGCGCCGTTGGTGGGCAAGGGAACCAGTTGCAGCGTTTTGAGGGAGGTCGGATCTATAAACCGCTTCATGTTGGCGGGATCGGGAAAGAAGCCCGTGCCCGATCCGCCGAGATTCAGCGGATCTTTGATAGCGGGAAGAGCCGGCGTGATCAGTTCACTGAAGTCGCCGTTCCGCATCTTGACCGTGGGCACCGTGCGCTGGCCGAACTGTCCCGAGCGCGTACCGCGGATCCCTTCGTAATTCGCAAAGAAAAATATTCGATCCTTGCGAATCGGGCCGCCGACGCCGGAGCCAAAGGTATTATTGCGGACCACCGGCTTATTGGAAGTGACCAGCTGATTTGACGCGATCTGCCGCGCGCGGAGGTTTTTCGCGTCCATCTGGAAAGCGTTCAACAGGTCGTTTTGAAGGTAATCGTATCCGTGGCCATGGAATTGATTGGTGCCGGATTTGGTAACGACGTTGACCGTCGCGCCGGCGGCACCGCCATATTCTGCGGAGTTGGAGTTGATGAACACTTTCACTTCCTGTACCGATTCGAGCGACGGATCGAACGCACGGGTCCCTCCGTCGAAATTCATGCCTTCGATTCCGTCGAAATAGAACTTGTTCGAAATGTCCGTCAGGCCGTTCACGCTGAGCGAGACGCCGTTCCGCCGCACAAACCCGGAATCCCGCTGCGCCTTGCTGTTGTTGTTGACGAAATACGCGCCTGGCGAAAGCAGCGTCGCGGCAATGATCTGCCTGCCCACCAATGGAAGATCGGTGACCATCTGCTGGTCTACCGTAGTGCTAATGGACGCCTCTTCCGTTTTGAGCAGGCCCTCGCGCGCCGTAATTGTGACCGTTTCGCTCACTTCGCCGACGGAGAGCGTGAGGTCGACCCGTGCTTCCTGGCTGGTCGATACGGGCACATTCTCGGCTCGCGAGGTCTTGAAGCCCGCGAGTTCAGCCGTTACGGTGTACGTTCCAAAAATGAGGAATGGCACCCGGTAAGTGCCGCCCGGGCCGGTTGTAACTACCTTGGCGACGTTCGTGCCGATGTTGACGACAGTCACGTTTACACCAGGCATCACCGATCCGCTGGTATCGTGGACCTCCCCGCTGATCGATCCGGTAATTTCTTGCGCACGCGCGGGCTGTACGGCTAAAAGCGCGCAGATTGTGAGAAGCGAATACGAAGGTTTCATTTTTCCTCCAATTCAATTGACCGTCGCGCAACGGAGTGCAATGGTACCGGACATTATAGACCGGGACGAACAAAGCGTGTATTTTTAATCGGGCAGTCCGAACGCCACCACGTTCGAACCCGCCGCTATCGCCACATAATCTTTGCCTTTGAAACTATAGGCAATCGGGGAAGCGCTGATTTGCTGGCCGGTATTGAAATGCCACAGCGGCTTTCCGATGCGCGCGTCAAGAGCGGTGAATTCGCCCTGGTCGTCTCCCGCGAACAACAATCCACCGGCGGTAGAGAGCAAACCCGCTCCGTACCGTTTGGAACCAATCTGCGGATAATCCCAGACCAACTTGCCCGTGGCCACCTCGAGAGCGCGGACGTGCATCTGCCACGGCTCTTCCGGACTCTCGATGTAGCCGGTCGCCATGAACGCAAATCCGCCCGGCCGGAACGTGTCCATGGATTTCGTATTGATCCCGCAGCCCTCCTGGGCCACCACGTAGAAGAGCCGCGTATCGGGGCTATAAGCCGGAGACATCCAGTTTGTAGCGCCTGCCGTGGCGGGGCACGTCTTCGTTCCCTGGAGCGTTGGAACGACACCGGGAACCCGCACCGGACGGCCCTCCGGGGTGAGTCCGGTGGCCCAGTTCAGGAGTTTGACGAACGGAGTTCCCGCCAGGAACTGGCCGGTCACGCGGTCCAACACGTAATAGAAGCCGTTCCGGTTGGCTTGCACCAGGAGCTTTCGCGTTGCACCTTTTATCGGCGCATCGACCAGCACGGGAATCTCCACGGCGTCCCAGTCGTACACATCATGGGGCGTAAATTGGAAATGCCATTTCATTCTGCCGGTATCCGGATCGAGCGCGATCATGGAGTCGGTATACAAATTGTCGCCCTTGCGCATGTCTCCGTTGAAATCGGGCGCCGGATTTCCGGTTCCCCAATAGAGCAAATTCAATTCGGGATCGTAGCTGCCCGTCAACCATGTATCGCCGCCAGCGGTCTTCCAGGAATCGCCGGCCCATGTCTCCGAGCCGGGCTCGCC
>JBDTAT010000627.1:0-6253 GCA_039924505.1 Bryobacteraceae bacterium | reverse complement strand
CGCGCACAAGAAAACCGGCGCCGCACGTTGTTCGGGTGCGAACTTCGATGCTAACATTCTCCGCGCATCCCGTCCAAACCGGCGCGTCACCACCACTTCATCCCGCGCTCCTGGCACGATGCGAACTGCCAGTTGTAAAGCGAGAGCAGCCGCTTGCCGATGGTCAGACGCAACGCCATCCGCGTCGCTCGAAACAGCGCGATGCGCGCGCGGGAACACGCCGGGGGGCTGTCATAGACGCCCTTCAGGTCGAAGTGCAGGTACAGGAACCGGAACAGATACGGCAGCCCCGCGCGCAGCGTCCCGTATTTCCGCAGGATGCGGAACTGTTCCTCCATATGTTTGCGTCCGCCGCGGCTGGTGCGGTTGCCGCCGGAAAAGTGATACCGCGACAGGGTCCGGTTGGTGGTCAGCACCCGCGCGCCGGCCGCCTTCATGCGGCACCAGAAGTCCCAGTCGAACGCCAACTCGAAGGTGGTATCGAGCGGACCGGCCGCGTGATGCAGCGCCGCGCGCCAGAACACGCTCGGCTGTTCGACGCAATTCTTCATTCCCACGATCGACCACGCCTCCGGCGGCGGCGCCCCCGTGACGCTCGATTGGTCCTCGTAAACCCGCTGGCAGCCGCCGATCGCAACGTCCGCTTGCGGCGAAAGCTGAAACAACCGGGCCACATGGTGCAACGCGCCCGGCAGTAGTTCGTCGTCGGCGGCGAGCCAGCCGAAGATCTCGCCATTCGCATACCGGAATCCGTGATTCAGTCCGTCTGCCGGACCCCGGTCCTTCCGGCACAGCACCGTATCGAAGGCATACCGCCGCCGCTCGATAATCTCCAGCGAATCGTCCGTGCTGCCTCCATCGGCCAGAATCAACTGAAGATTCGGATACGCCTGCGCCTCTAGCGACCGGATGGCGCGCTCCAGCGTAGCGCCCGAATTAAGATTCGGCACGACCATCGAAATGCGCGGCAGCGACGCCACCGGCCCGCGCAAACATTCCAGTTCCGCAATCCGCCGGTCGCGTTGATGCACCCCGGCCGTTAACTCTTCCATTCCATGCCGCCGCTCTTCGGCCGCCGCGCTAACGTGCCGCAGCGCTTCCAGCCGTTCCTCGGCGACGCGCTGCAATTCCGCGATCAGGCGGTCCCGCGCCGCGAGCGCCGCCGTCATCTCCCTCTGGGCGGCCGACCGCTTCTCGGCCTCCGCGCTTACTTCGCGCAACGCCATCAGCCGCTCCTCCGCCACGCGCCGCAGTTCCTCGATCTGCCGGCGTTGTTGCGCTCCTGCGCCAGGGACTTCCCGCCATCCGCCGGCGGCCCATTCCACCTCCGCGATCGATTTCTTACATGCGCAAAGGGTGCGGCGCGCACCATCGTCGGGGGTGGAAACGGTTTCGCGCCGCACTCCGTTTTGCGCGAGTTTCCGAGGTGCGGCGCCGGATCTCCTCAGCGCTTTCAGCGGGTGTCCCGCAAACCGGCGCATCCAGGCAGCGCGACCCTCCATTCCATCGTTTACGCTCCGTTGCCGCCGCGATTCCAATTGATAGCCGAGTTCGCGAAACCATTCGAGCGTGCCCGCCCGGAATCCGTCGCGCGCGATTAGAATTTTATACTGCCGCCGCAAAGCCTGGCAGGCGCCGGGCAGCGTCCTTCGCGCGACGGGCCGCCCCTTCAGCCGCGCCAGCACCACCGCCGACCGGCCGTGCCCTTCTAGAATGCGGGCCAGCACCGCCACCCCCAGACGCTGCCGCTTGATCCGGTGCGACAACTTCAACGCCGGCTGGTAACTGCACGCATATCCTAACCGGTACGCCGCCATCGCCATCAGCGTGTCTTCGCCGCTCATCCACTGTCCACCGCTGCGACCGAGCCGCCCCGCCAGGGGCGCGCGCTTCACCCATGCCGCAAACTCCTCGGCTACCGTGCGCCGGCAAACCATTCCAGCGCCAATCGGCTCCCATTCTCCCCAGTGGTTTTTGAACGACGTCACCGGCTCGCCGCCATAATCCCGCGTCCCCAAGTAGCCCAGCAGCGAAATCTTCCATTCTGCGATCGTTCCTTCGGCCACCGGCCGCGCCACGCCGCCGAAACAACCGATCGACGGCTCCTCGCCGGCAATCCGCACCGCCTGGGTCAGGTAGTCCGGGTCCAGCAAGTTGTCGTCATCGACGAATACCAACAAATCCGCGCGCGCCGCGGCGGCCCCCGCTATCCGCGCGTGGACCAAGCCCTGGCGGGGCTCCCGCACAATTCGCAGGTCGTTGAGATCCGCGCTCCGCAACGCCGTCCGGTCGAGTGCCGGCCCGGAATTGTTGTCCACAATGACAATTTCAAATTCCAGCGGCGGCAGAGTCTGGCGTGCCAGCGCTCCGAGCGTGTCATCGAGCAAATCGAGGCGCGGGTTGTAAGTGGGGATGATGACAGAAACCGCCAAGCGGCGGACGCTCTCGATGGTGGGCACGCGACTCTTGTTAGTATATATCCCGCCCCATCGCCCATGCCCTGACGACTCTACTGGCGGGCGGCCTCACACCCAAAAGTCTGCCGCAAATAAGCCAGGTTTTCGACCGCGGGATTTGGGAGTTCAACGCTCGCGAGGCGTACCAGTTTGCCGCCGTCAAGAGTCGTGGACTTCGCGCCGGTGCGCGATCCGCGTCACACTGACGAGCTTCGCCGCGCCGTCGACGATGTACGCCACGCGCCAGTCACCTATCCGGACGCGCCATTGGTCTTTGTGCCCTTTAAGTTTTTTGCACCCTGCGGGCCGTGGGGCGCTACTCAACTACTCACGCAGCCGCGTTTGATGAGGTCAGCTTTGATCTTTTCGAGAGTCTTCTAACATACTTCCGTATCTTTTCAGATCGATCTGAACGGCCAACTTGCGGCCCTTCGGCATCGGCGCATTCTACCTATTGTCTTAAGGGAGGCCGGGATGAATTGGGACGCGGACCTCCGTGTCACGTGTCGCCGCGCCCGTTGGCCAAGCAGCCGCGGCATTGGCTCAACAGCGATCCCGCCTGCCGGCGCACGTGCGGGCCATTTGCGTTGCGCACGAATCCCGGCGTTTTCGCCAACATCCGGGAACCGCCGGCGCCCCGCCTCGACTCTCCATCGAAATGACGTTCTGGCCCAATGAAGGAGAGCCGCCGCGATTTCACGGCGAATCGTTCAATGTAGCCAACACGCCGGTTTTTCCCGGGCCGGCAATAGATTTCCGGGACCCGCGTTCCGGCCAAGCTTCCGCTCGAACAGAATAATTTCCCGCGCTTTATTCAGATCGCCGCCAAACTGGTATTTTAAGATCTGCCGTGCATCTCTGGAAACTCGCGCACAACGGACCGCGCCGCGCCCTGTGCGCTCTCTGGAAACTCGCGCACAACGGAGCGCGCCGGCAGCGTATTTCTGGTTGGTTTGAAGGGCGCCGCCGCGCTCCGTGCGCTCTAACGCGAAAACATGCCGCAAGCTGAAGCAGACTCCTCCTCCCACCCGGCGCACCGTTGGGCGATTCCTCCGCTCGCGGCCGCTCTGATTTTGCTCGCGCTGGTAGTGATTCTGTTCTATTGGAAACTCAGTCTCACCAAGCAATACGGTTGGATCTCCGGTCCCGACCTCGCCACGCAAGTCGTCCCCTGGTTTCAGGTGCAGGCCCGGCAATGGCACACCGGCGCTTTCCCTCTGTGGGACCCGCACATGTGGCTGGGCCAGCCGCTGTTAGGGCAAGCGCAGCCGGGCGCGGCGTATCCGCTGAATTGGCTCTTGTTTCTGTTGCCTTTGCGCGACGGAATCATTCGCACCAACAGCCTGAAGTGGTATTTTCTGGCCATCCATTTCATGGCCGCGGTGTTTGCCTACGCGCTATGCCGGGATCTTAACCGCTCCCGCGCCGCTTCCTTCATGGGCGCCTGCCTGTTCAGCTTCGGCGCCTACATGGGATCCATCGACTGGCCGCAGATGCTGAACGGCGCCGTCTGGACGCCCTTGATTTTGATGTTCCTGCTGCGCGCGGCGCGTGGATACCGGCCCTGGTTCTCGGCTGCCGCCGGCGGCGCGGCGCTGGGCATGGCGTGGCTTTCCGGGCATCATCAAATCCCCATCTTCGCTTCCATTCTCACGGCCGGCGTGTGGATCTATTTCGCGCTGCGGCATGGCCGGCTGAACTGGCGCATTCCGCAATTGGCGGCCGTTTATTTTGTATTCACATTGCTGGTGGGCGCGCTCCAGATTGTTCCCGCGATGGAGTATGGGCGGCTTGCGAACCGCTGGGCCGGCGCCCCCGCGCCGCTCGCCTGGAATCAACCCGTCCCTTACTCCGTCCACGAGCAGTACGCGCTTCCGCCAAAAGGCCTCATCGGCGTCTTTTTTCCCAGCTTTGAACCCTACAATCTCGACTTTATTGGAGTCGTCGCGTTTAGCCTGGCGTTGGCCGGCGTCGTCCTGCTGTGGCGCGATCCTCGCGTCCGAATTTTCAGCGCCATTGCTCTGGCCGGTTTGTTCTACAGTCTCGGGCCGGATAGTCCATTGGAAGGGATAATTTACTCCGTGGTGCCCTGGGCCGACAAGGCCCGTACGCCTTCCATGGCGATCTTGTTTTTCGAGCTAGGCGCCGTGGTACTTGCCGCGTACGGAATCGACGCCTGGAGCGACCGCGAAATCGTTTCCCCCTGGCGCCGCTACATTTCCACCGGCGCGCTGGTGTTCGGCGCCGCCGTGTTCGCCATTTATCTGTGTATTTTGCTGGCGCAAAAAATGCAGTTCGCCTACGACGACCGCTTCGCGGTTTCGGCATTGTACGCGATTCTGCTGGCCGCTCTGCTCGCCGCCTGGACGCACGGCCGCATCGGTCAACGCCAGGCATTGTGCTTCCTGGCGCTGTTGCTTTTGGCCGACCTCGGCAACAGCGACGGACAGCGTTTTCAGCAGCGGGACTCGCCGCAATTCTCCGCCTCGCTGAACAAAGTGGAGGGCAACGCAGACATCGCAAAATATCTAAAAAGCCAACGTGAGCCGGTCCGCATCGACATCGCCAGCGATGAAATGATTGGAAATTTTGGCGATTGGTACGGTATCGACGCCTCCGATGGTTATCTCGCCAGCCTCACCGCGAACCTGCTCTCCTTCGACTATTTTTGCCCGCGCGCGAAAATGCTATTCGGCTTTACCTACACACTTTCGCGAAAGCCCACGCAGACTGACCAGCAGGAAGTGTTTCGCGGAGTCAGCGGCATCGGCGTCTACCGCAATCCGGAAGCATTTCCCCGCGTCTGGAGCGTTCATCAAACCACTGCGGTGGAGAATGGCGATCAGCTCAACTACTATCTCCACAAAGCCGATTTCGACTTGCGCCGCATCGCTCCCATGCCGCGCCCTCTGCCGGAACTCGCCGCTTGCGACCCGGCCGCCGACCGGGTCCGCATTTCAGGTCGTGACGCCGGCCATGTGTCAATCGACGCCGCCATGGCCTGCGACGGCATGGTGGTGCTGAGCGAGACGTTTTATCCCGGTTGGAAGGCGGCGGTCGACGGCGAATCGCAGCCGATCCGCCAGGTCTACGGCGCCATTCGCGGCGTCGTTGTGAAACACGGCCATCATCGTCTTGAAATGCGCTACCGGCCGGGGTCTGTGATGCTCGGCGCGGCGCTCTCCTTCGCGGGTTTGGCCGGTTTGGTTATACTTGGTTTCCTGGACCCGCGCCGGCTGGTCCGGAATTCCCGATGGACACTTTATGAGTGACGCCCTTCAAAACGTGAACGAGCCATTAGAGCGCATCAAGTGCCAGTGGTGCCAGAGCATGAACCCGAAGACGGCCTTGAGCTGCCAGGCCTGCGGCGCGCCACTCGATATCAAAAATCTGGTGAGCGAATCGGGCTGGCGCGAGGCGCCCCGCATCAAGGACATGACCGAGATCCACTTCAGCCAAAGCACCTGCCAGGTGGAAGGCGAGATCGTGCCAGTCGCCGAAATTAACCTGGGCGCGGGCGACTCGATCTTTTTCGAGCACCACCTGATGCTGTGGAAAGACGACTCCGTGCCGCTGTCGGTGATGGCGCTTTCCGGCGGCTTGAAACGCGCGTTTTCCGGGATGCCGTTTATCATCAGCGTCGCGACGGGCCCGGGACGGATTGCGTTTTCGCGCGACGCCACGGGCGAGGTAGTGGTGCTGCCGCTGCACCCGGGCATGGAAGTGGATGTGCGTGAACACGCTTTCCTGCTGGCATCGCACCAGATTCAATACTCGTTTATGCGCATCAAGGGACT
>JBDTAT010000626.1:0-11391 GCA_039924505.1 Bryobacteraceae bacterium | reverse complement strand
GCTTCCGCACCCTCGGATCGTGAGAATCTTTCAATTCCACGTGTCCGGATACGGTGGCGGCGAACGCCGGCAATACGCTAAAACAGATAAGCCACAGCCACGTCATAGTGATTATTCAACCGGTGCGCTCCAAGAAAATAATTCGTTCGCACTTGTGAAGCCTCCAATCCAAGCAGCACATTCGGTCCCAACCTGTAAATTGCATTGCCCGCATAAGACAGGTTCCGGCGGATCTCGCCCGTCAGCAGGTCGGCCGCGCGATCGCTTTCCTCGCCGCCGAACACGTTGAAGGAAAGTCTTCGCGTTGCCAGGTACGAAATCTGCGCCCAGCCCCCGGTGGCGCCTACGGCGGCTGTTCCGCCGTCGTCGAAGATCGTGAAGCCTTGCCGTAATCCGCCCAGCACGGCGGCGTTCCGGCCGTGGAAAAACGCTCCGCTGAATTGAATCTTTGATACCGGCTGAAGCAGCCAGTCCAACGTGAACAGATCCGAAGGTATGGAAGCGCCCGCCACGTGCGTGGCGCTGGTGTGAAACCCGGGCGCGATTTCAAGGCGCGCATTTTCGCCGAACTGCCGCCAGAATTCGAAACGCCCTTCTAGCGCCGGACGCGCCGGGGAAAGTGAATTCGTATACTCGGGATCCAAGGCGGCGTTATACGGTTCGGAAGTCTGGTAAACGCCAAACTGAGCGCGCAACCCGCTCTGCTCACCGAAAGCAAAGCGCTGCTCCACTCGCACCTGAGGCTGCCACAGCCATAAATTGCCGGCGCCGGTCAGCGGCGATACCGCGACTTGCGCCAGCGAATTCGGCTCGCGCGGCGCGACAATCGGCTTGTCCTGGCCTGCCATGATGGTTGTGTTCTTCCAATCTACTTGTACCGTCGCCACCCGCATGCGCAGTAAATGATTCAACGAACTGCCGCTGCCCGCGGAAAAATCCATGTACAGCGAGCCGCTCACTTGGCCGCCATCCCATATTTTCGGACCTTGGAATTTGAATCCCAGAACGCTTTGCCGCAATCCCGCGCCGCCGGCCGCGACATTGTCGGTAAGCGCCGCTTGCGTCGGGTCCTGCTGTCCCCCGCTGGCCCTTCCGTTCAGGTACGAATTGAACAGGACCATCCCGGTCATAGTGATCGGCAGCCGTTGCGACGCCTCAACTTTGGTCTGCGCCTGCTCCTGGACACGCTGTTCGGTCACGGCGACGCGCTCTTCTAACGGAGGCTGCGTTTTCGCCGCCTCGCCGGTTCCGCCGCCCGGCTGCCCGGGCTTATTCGCCGCGGCCAGTTCCGCGCGAAGCGAATGAATCTCCGTGGTGAGGTTTTGATTTTCCTGTTCCAAACGATCCAGGCGCTCCAGAATCTGCTGTAGTTCGGACTTTTGCTGCGCGGCTAGAACCGTGGGAAAAAGCCACACGGCGAGATACCAAAAGTTAACCCGCATCGATCAATTGCTCCAGTTTTTGCCGTACCTCCATCGGGGAGTACGGTTTGGGAAAGTATGCGTCGGCCCCCAGCTCGGCCAGCCGCACACGCGTAAACGGATCGCTGTCTCCGCTGATGACGACAATCGGCAGCGAGCTCCGCTCGGGGAGTGAACGCACGGCTTCAATTAAATCGAAGCCGTCCATTGAGGGAAGGTGCAGGTCGGTGATAAGCGCGCACACGTCCTGCGCCGCCAGGCACTTCAGCGCTTCTTCCGCGGTTGCCACCCACTGAATCTTCAGACCGGGAAGCCGCATCAACGCCACCTCCAGCGTTTCCCGGCAGAGATCCGTGTCCTCCACGATCAGAACCGTCCGCGGCATAAAATCCTTATGGCAGGAAGCGATAGCCTATACCGTGAACCGTCAGAAAATGACGTGGGGTTCCTGTGTCCGGCTCAAGCTTCTGGCGCAGCCGCACCACATGCGCATCTACGGTGCGTGTATTGGGAAACGACTCATATCCCCACACCGAATTCAAGATCATATCCCGCGTCAGCGCCCGGTCCGGATTTTGCAGAAAGTACGTCAGCAGATTGTACTCGGCTCGCGTGAACTTCAACTCCACCCCGGATTTCATGACCACACGCCGCGTGATATCCACTTCCACGTCCGCGAACGAAATCACTTTGGTGTCTTCGGAGGCCGTTCTCCGCAGCAACGCATGAATTCTCGCCAATAATTCGCGCGTGCCAAACGGTTTTACCACGTAGTCGTCCGCGCCAATCTCGAGCAACAGAACTTTATCCATCTCGTCGCCGATGGCGCTCAGCACGATCAACGGTGTCTTCATCCCCGCGGCGCGCAGTTGCTTGCACACCTCCACGCCACTCATGCCAGGCATCCGCAGGTCCGCCAGAATCAGCGCAGGCTTCAATACCAGCGCTTGCTGAAACCCGGTTTTTCCATCCGCCGCCAGCACCGGACGAAAGCCTTCTTTCTCCAACATCAGGCCGATGGTATCCCGCAGACTTCCGTCGTCGTCGATGACTAATACCGTTTGCATTCGTGGCTACCGCGATTGTAGCGAAACGGAGGCATCGCGGCGTATGTTCGCCGCCGCCACGCGGGGGTTTTCACAAAGTGTTTACAAGCCGGTCACATGGGTCTTCTTCAACCCCGGCAAACAGAATTTCCGACATCTTTGACGCAAACACGGCTTCCGAGAATTTCCGCGCGTACAATTGCAAAGCCTTCGGGTCGACTTCATGCTCCCGCCGGTCCCACTGCTCCACCGCATCGCGCAGCGCATCGTCGGTTGCGTCGCAATAGAACATTCCGCCCAAAGGATCGGACACCGGCACCGACTCCAACCAGCCGCCCTTTCCAAATGCAATCACGGGCTTCCCGCTGGCCATCGCCTCCACCGCGGTGATACCAAAATCCTCCTCGCCCGGCGCAAGAAACTCTCTGCAACGGGCGTACAATTCGCGCAATTCCGCATCGCTCACACGTCCGCAAAATGCAATGTTGGCCGCCGCGCTGCGCTTCAGCTTCTGGTACTCCGGTCCATCGCCCACCACCCGTAACTTGCGGCCGTTTGCGGAAAAAACCCGGATCGCCGAATCCAGCCGCTTGTACGCCACCAGCTCGGAAACAATCAGATAGTAGTCCTCGGCAGGCTTCCAAAAAAACGTGCCGACATCCACCGGAGGATGGATCACCGTTGACGGTCTGCGATAGGTCTTCAGGATGCGGCGCCGCACGTTCTCGCTATTCGCCACAAATTTGTCGACCCGCGCCGCCGATGCGTAATCCCACAGCCGCAGGTAGTTTGACAACGGCGTCATCGCCGCGCGCTTCAGCTTGGAGCGTGTCCACTCCGTGCGGTACGCCGGATACAAATCCCACAAGTAACGCATTGGCGTGTGGCAATAACACACGTGCCGCGCCGCCGACGGAACAATCACGCCCTTCGCCGGGCCGGACTCGCTGCTGACAATCAGATCGTAGCCGCGCAGGTCCAGGTTTTCGAGCGCCATCGGCATCAGTGGCAACAACGAACGGTAGTGTTTGCGGAAAGGCTGCAGGAAGGAAGTGTGGACGCGGTGCGCGCGAATCGTCTCCGACACGCGCGAGGGATCGTAGAACAACGTGAAAATATCGGCGTCCGGCAGCAGACGGCACAATGCCTCCACGACTTTCTCTCCGCCGCGCATGTTAAGCAGCCAATAATGAACGATCGCGGCCCGCATTCCAATCGATTCTCCAGGTGAGAGACTCGTAGGAAGTATGCCATGCTTGGAAGCGCAATGTGTGCGGGGGCCGCCACCAAGTCTTCGACGCGTCGGGCAACCGCTTGCGTACAAGCCTTCCGAGCCGCGGCCTCCTGCTTACGCCCTCCCGGGCCTGGGCGCCCTCGGGGCACGCGAGGGAGCGGTTGCTGATCGAAGGAAAACATCTCGCAGTCAAAGACCCAACCCAATCGCGAACCATTTCGCGCCGCACTCCGTTTTGCGCGAATTACTTGGCTGACGTATGAAGCCGGTACCGCGGTCGAGCAACGTGGCGCCGCAGCGCCGTCCCGCCGCATGGCGCATGTTGTCGGACACCGCAACCGTTGGCGGCTGGACTGTTTTCGTTAAGGTTGCCGGCGCCGTTAAACTCATCCTCTGCGCCCGGCTCTTCGGCGCCGGCGACGCGATGGACGCATACCTCATCGCGTTTCTCCTGCCGTCCTTTTTCGCCGATGTGCTGGCCGGTCCCGTCGACGGAGCCTTGATTCCAACCCTCGTCGAACTACGGGAACGGCGCGGTCAAGCCGCGGCGGAATCCACATACGCCGCCGTGCTCGCCGCCGTCGCTGCGATGCTCCTTCTGCTTGTCGTCGTGGCCGCGTTGGCTTCGAGTTTCCTGCTCCCTTTTCTCGCTTCCAGCTTTTCCCCGCAAAAACTGGCGCTCACGCGGCGTCTGCTGCTGGTAATGATCGCCTCCGCGGTGTTCAGCGGAATATCTTCTACTTGGCGCGCGGTTCTGAACTCCGGGCATCGCTTCGCCATCGCGGCCGCCATCCCAACCATCGTGCCGCTAACCTGCGTCGGTGGACTTCTGCTCGGGGGCAAGCAGTTCGGCATAACTGCGTTGGCGCTGGCAACCGTCGTTGGGGCGATGGTGGAAGCCATCGCAAGCGCGGCGGCGGTGCGGCGCGCCGGATATTCTCTTCTACCCAAATGGAGCGGTTACACTCCCGCGCTGCGGCAGGTGGTCGAACAGTATAGGCCGTTGGTGGCAATCACGCTGGTGATGACCGGTTCGGCATTTTTAGATCAGGCCCTGGCTGCGCGGTTGACCGCTGGCAGTGTCTCCGCGTTGAATTATGGAACGCGTCTGCTGGGTGTCCTGGTAGCCATCGCGCCCACCGCCGCCGGCACCGCCGTTTTGCCCCATCTCTCCGCGGGCGCGCTATTGGAGCAACGGGAAGCGCTTCGCAGGACGCTGCGGACCTATGGCATCTTCCTGTTGGCGGCGCTTCTTCCGGTCATTGGCGGATTGATGTATTTCTCCCAGCCGATCGTGCGGATTCTTTTTCAGCAAGGCGCATTCACCGAATCGGCGACGCGCCTGGTGGCCGCCGTTCAGGCGCTCTCGCTGCTGCAGGTGCCGGCGGCCGTTTTGCTGGTGCTCGAAATCCGCCTCAGTTCCGCGCTCAAGGAGAATCGCATTTTATATCGTGTCGCGGGTCTTACCCTGCTGCTCACCGTCGTGCTCGATACGCTGTTCATGCGCTGGTGGGGCGTCGCCGGAATCGTTTTGGCGGGCTTGGCCGTGCGCCTTGTTTCCACGGTGTATCTTTCTTGTAAAATATCGGGTTTACCGCCAAAAACGCTGGAATCGCGGCCATCGATCGTTTAAGCTGACAACGAAACCGATTGTCATGACGGGCCCAAACCACACCCTATCGCCAGCCGCCGATTCCATCCTTGGGGATTCCTTCCTCTCGCAATGCGCGATGTTCTACCCGCTCGGTTTCCCGATGGAATTGACGACGAATTCCATTTCCGTGGTGGAAGCGGCGGCCGAGGGATGGCATCTCTTCCGTCCCACCTTCGACGCGCAGCCCGCGCGCATTCGTTTGGGAGTGCGCGGCGACGGCGGGCCGCTCCCCGCTCCTCCAGAATTCCAATGGCGCGGCAATCTGATGTCGATTATTTCCGCCCGCGGCAATTTTATGGTCTGCGATTTCCGGAGTAATTCTGCGTTTGGTTGGGTCAGCCGCGCCGTAGCCGCGGATCGTGGTTTCCTCCGCTACTACTTTTTGGACGCGGCAATTCTGTCGCTGGTGCAGCAGAACCATCTTGCTCCGGTTCATGGCGGGTTAGTCGCCCGCAACGGACGGGGCGTTTTGCTATGTGGCGAATCGTTGGCGGGAAAAAGCACGCTCACTTACGCTTGCGCGCGCGCCGGCTGGACGTTTGTGACAGACGACGGTACGTCTCTGGTGCGTCAACGCCACGACCGTTACGGCATCGGCAACCCATACGCCATCCGCCTTCGAAACGGAGCCCGCCATCTGTTTCCCGAGCTGGCCGGCCGATTTGAGACCGTGCGCCCGAACGGTAAATTCGGAATCGAAGTCATGACCGCCGAATTGGGAATCCAGGTCGCGGCCGGCTGCCCCATCGATCATCTTGTGTTTTTGAACCGCCACAGCTCTGGTCCGGCAACTCTGCAGCCGTACCCCAAGGAAACCGCTCTCGCATGGTGCGAGCAGTTTTGCGTGTTAGGCGAGCCGAACGTGCATGAGGAGATGCGGCGGAGCTACCGGCAATTGTTAACCGCCGAAGTTTGGAGCATGTCGTACCGCGATCTTGACGATGCGGTCGCGTGTCTGGCGAGGCTACTCGAATGTGGAGAGTAAATTCATTGAATCGCATGTTGGTTATTTTGGGAGCGGCGCTCTGCTGCTACGGGCAGGTTTCCTCTGGCAGTTTAATCGGCGACGTCCACGACGCAAAATCCGGAGTAGTAGCGGGCGCCGCCATCTCGGCCCGCAACGACGCAACCGGTTTTATCGCCACGGGCGCCACCAACGCGTTCGGCGGCTATCGTATCGACGATTTGCTCCCCGGAAAGTATACGGTCACCATCCAACGCCGCGGTTTTGAAACGGTCACCATGTCCGGTGTCTCGGTCGAGTTGAACGGAAAGGCTCGCGTGGACGTAACTCTGCAGGTTGGATCGGCTCACGATCGCGTGACTGTCACCGCTCACTCGACACCGTTGCAGACCGACGATGCCTCCGAAGGCTACTTCTTGGGTTCCAGTTTCGTCGAGGAATTGCCGCTGGCCGCGCGCAACATCATCTCGCTGGTGACCCTGGGTCCCGGCGCCATTCCGCGCCAGCTCGGCGGATTCGGGCACGACATAATCAACGATTTGCAAGAAGGCCGCGGCGCCGTGGCGCTGAATCCGCCGGTCAACGGAGCCCGATCGACCGGGAATGCGTATATTCTCGATGGCGTGAACAACACCGACCGGAATACTTTCGCCATTGCCGTTACGCCTCCGATGGAATCGGTGGAGGAATTCCGGATTCAGACTTCCCTCGCGCCGGCGGAGTTCGCGCAAGCGGGCGGCGCCGTCGTGGACGTCGCCACTAAATCCGGCAGCCAGGCCTTCCATGGAAATGCGTTCGAATATTTTGGCAACGAAGCGACCGATGCCAAGGGATTTTTTGAAGTGCCCGGATTGCCGCGCGGCATATTCCGGCAGAACCAGTATGGGGCAACTCTTGGCGGACCTCTGACGCATTCGACATATTTCTTCGCGTCGTATGAAGGGCTGCGGGGGAAATCGGCCAGTGCATCGCAACACACCGTCCCTGACGCCCTGGTGCGCGGCGGTGATTTTTCCGGCGGAAGCCTCATTTTCGATCCGGCTACGCTGACGGCCGGCGGTTTGCGGCAACCCTTCCCGGGCAACCTCATTCCCATGAACCGTCTCGACCCCAACGTTCAAAAGTATTTGCAACTCTACGAGCCGCTGCCGAACCTCGCCGCATCGAACGGTAGCGATTACATCGATTCCACGCCAAACCAGGATCATAGCGACAACGGCTCCTTTCGGATGGATCATGCCTGGGGCGCCCGCAATCGCGTTTTCTCGCGCTACACCATCAACGACGAACGTACCTTGGTGGCGGGATCGTTTCCGGAACGCCCTACCTCGGAAAGCTTGCGCGCGCAGCAGGCCGCGATTGGCCACACTTTCGCCGGTGATTCCTGGGTAAACGAGAACCACTTTTCCTTTACCCGGCTTCGCGTTTTCGACCTCCCGGTCAGCGCATTCGGATCGAATGTACTTGCGAACCTCGGCATCGGCGGATTCTCAAACGATCCCTTTACCTTCGGCCTGCCCGCGCTGGTTGTCACCAATTACGATACCGTGCAGGATTCGAATACCTTGCCGCAAATTCAGCGGGACAACAACTGGTATTTTTCGTCCAGCATTTCCCGCACCGAAGGCCGCCACACCTGGAAGGCCGGTTTCCAACTCACGCACTTCACCATGGCGTATCTGCAGAGCCAATACATCCGTGGACAGTTCCAGTTTAACGGCGGCTATACACAAGATCCGTCGAATCCAAATGTCACCGGCGATCCGTTCGCCGACTTTCTGCTGGGTCTGCCTTCGCATACCCAGCGCAACGTCGGAACCACGCAGGCGTATCTGCGTCAAAACATTTACGGCGGTTACGTGCAGGACGACTGGCGCATCGCCCCGCGCATTACCATCACGGCGGGTCTGCGCTACGAGTACGTGGCGCCGTTCACCGAAGATCGCGGCAACCTCCTGAATCTCGATTATTCGTCGCTTCCGGCGCAGCCCGTGCTCGGTCGTGTGAATTCGGCCATCAATCCCGACCACCGCGACTTCGCTCCCCGGATTGGACTGGCCGCGCGGCTGCCGCATCTGTTTTCGAGTTCGCGCGAGACCGTGTTTCGCGCGGGTTACGGCATCTACTACAGCCCGGAGATCGCCGTCGAAACCTACGATCTGGTGCGGAACGGCGTGAAGAATGAAATTAACGAGCCTACCGGTCTGGCGCCGGTGCTGTCGCTCGAGAATGGCTTCCCGCAATCCAGTTCCACCGGACTCCCCAGCTATTTCGGCGTCGATCAAAATGCCGCAACTCCCTATGTGCAGCAGTGGTCGGCCAGTCTGCAGCAGGAACTACCTGGCCGCACGCTGTTCGAACTCTCCTACATCGGAACCAAGGGCACCGACCTCGGCCGGTTCCGCAGATTCAACACCCCCGCGCAAGTTGAGATTGGCGCCAATCTACCGCCGCGCCCTGGAGACTTGCAATCGCTGCGAACGTTTCCCGATCTCGGAACCATTTTTCAGCGCGAGCATCTCGCGAACTCCATCTACCACTCGCTCCAAATCAAAGCCGAGAAGCGCATGACCCAGCGGCTTGGATTCCTGGCGAGCTTTGTGTGGAGCAAGTCAATCGACAATGCCGACAGTCTGGTTCCCGGTCAATATGAGAGCTTCGGCGCGCAGGACGAACGTAATTTGCGCCTGGAGCGTGGCCTGTCCTTCTTCGATGTACGGTATCGAGTAGCCGCCGGCTACGTTTACTCGATACCCTCCGCGCCTGTGTGGAGACCAATCTTCAGCCGGTGGCAGCTTAGCGGCAATGTCACGCTCCAAAGCGGCACACCGCTGAACCCCGTCTATTTCGCTACCGATTTCGCCAACTCCGGAACACCGAACCGGCCCAACATCGTGCCCGGACAATCTATCGCGCTGCCATCCAGCCAGCGCAGCGCCGACCGCTTCTTCAACACCGCTGCATTTTCAGATCCGGCGCCTTTCACCTTCGGCAACGCCGGCCGCGACATTTTGCCGGGCCCCGGAAACGCTGTCGTGGACGCGGCGCTGCACCGGCGATTTCTGGTGCGGGAAGGACAGACCATTGAATTGCGCGGAGAAATCTTCAACGCGCTGAATCATCCCAACATCGGAATTCCCGGGCCTTATCCCGATTTCGGACCGTTTTTCGGTAAGGCCTTTTCCGCCGGCGATCCGCGGCGCATGCAGTTCGCGATAAGATTCGACTTCTGATTTCAGCCGCAGCAAAGATTCCGCCGTACGTCCGCGCGATCCTGTCCGCGCTCAGCTTTTCCGCGCCGCAAACGTCGCAGTTGGGCGCTCTCGACGAGTTCGCCTGGCGCAAGGCGTTGCGCTTCTGTGATCGCGCGCAGCTTACACTCCCGCTTGGACTGACGTGCCGCGATTCGCTTCCGCCGTCGATCCGCGCCCGAATCGACGGCAATCTGGCTTCGAATGCCGAACGATGGGTGCGTATCGGTGCCGCCTATCGCAGTCTTGCTGTTCTGTTCGAAGCCGAGGGCCTGGAGTTCGCGGTCTTAAAAGGATTCAGCCAGTGTCCCAACTTTGTAGCCGATCCACGCCACCGGGCGCAGTACGATATCGATCTGCTTCTGCCCCGTCAACAGGCGCCGCGCGCAAGAGACGCTGCGCTCTGCCTGGGTTATGAGCCCGTCGGCGGCTTCGATCGCCTTCCCATCGATCATCTTCCAACCATGATCCGTAAGACCGGATGGGAGTGGCGCGGCGACCACTTCGATCCTGAAATCCCGCCATCTCTGGAGCTGCATTTTCGTCTGTGGGACGCGGAGACCGAGGGCTTCGCTCCCGCCGGCCTGGACCAGTTTTGGGAACGGCGCGAGCAGCGGCGCCTCGAGGACGTTGGCTTTACCGCATTACACCCGGCCGACGCCGTCGCTTACTCTTCTTTGCATCTGTTGCGGCATTCGTTGCGTGGTGACCTGCGCATCTCGCACGTGTACGAACTCGCATGGTTGCTGGACCGCCGGGCGGACGACGATTCGTTCTGGAATGTGTGGCGCGATCTGCACGGCGAATCGTTGCGCGCTTTAGAGGCAATTTGTTTTGAGCTGGCGCATCAATGGTTCGAGTGCCGTCTGCCCCCGGCCGCCGTCGAGCAGATCGAACGGCTCTCCCCCGATGTCAGGCGCTGGCTTGACACGTACTCCGCTTCTCCGCTGATCGGACTGTTTCACCCAAACAAAAATGAAATCTGGCTGCACTGGAGTCTGCTGGATTCACGCCGCGCGCGAGTGAAAGTCCTCCTGCGCCGCGTGTTACCGCAGGCGTTGCCCGGCGCCGTGGACGGCGTGCATTTGCCGCGCGAGAAACTAACTCTCCGCATCCGGCTCCGCAGCCGGTGGCGATACGTCGTATATTTTGTTTCGCGCGTCGTCCATCACGCCCGCACACTTCCCCAGCTCGGCTGGAGCGCAATGCACTGGTTTGGCGCCGGCACCGGCCTCGCAGCGCCGTATTGGCGTTTTCTGGTTGCGGCCGGTCTGTTCGATTTCGGGCTGTTCATTTATTTTCTGCTGTACAACCTCTACTTGCTGCAACTGGGATTCGACGAGCGGTTCCTCGGTCTTGTGGCCGGCGCGATGACTGCGGGCGGTGCCGCCGGCTCATTGCCGGCCGCTTTTGTCATGCAGCGTTTCGGCATTCGCAAAACGCTGCTCGTCTGTTTCGCTCTCATCGCGTCCCTGTCCGCGCTGCGGGCGTGCGTGGTGGATCCTTCGCTTCTCCTCGTTCTCGCATTTGTTGGAGGCGCGATTTCGGCCACGTGGGCGGTCGCCATTTCCCCGGCCATCGCGCAACTCACCAGCGAAAGAGCCAGGCCGCTCGGCTTCAGCCTGGTGTTTTCTTCCGGAATCTCCATCGGTATCCTCGGGGGCATCGCCGGTGGCCACCTGCCCGCATTGCTGTCCGCCGTCCATCTGGCGTCGTCGCGCGTACAGTCCTTCCGCGCCGCGCTACTGCTGAGTTGCGGAATCGTGCTGTTGGCTCTCTGGCCCTTATCCGGTGTCGCCCTCGGCCCCGCCGCGCGTCCCC
>JBDTAT010000625.1:0-7184 GCA_039924505.1 Bryobacteraceae bacterium | reverse complement strand
GCAGCCGGATTTCAGAAACCCGCTGGTGCAGAAGTGGAATGCCGTGGTGCAACGCGAGTTGCCGGGCCAGATGTCCCTCGAAGTCGGCTATGAGGGCAATCACCAATCGCACCAGGTGATCTTGTGGAACGCCGATCCCGCCGCGAACATAGGGACCACCAATTCCGCGATCACTACCGAAACCCGCCGTGAGATCGTGGCTGCGTGCCCTGCCTGTACGTCGGTAGGCAATGGCCTCAGCACCACGTCGTCATTCGGGTACGGAAACTACGGAGCGCTCTCGGCGAAGCTGGAGAAGCGGTACTCTAACGGGCTGCAGATCCTGGCGGCCTATGCGTGGAGTCATGCATTAGCGAATAGCGGTACGCCGCTGAGCGGCGCCGCAGGTCTCGGTGCGCCGGATCCGACGAACCTGGCGTCGGAATATTCCACCGCTTCCTGGGATATTCGGCACAACTTCACCGCCGCGTTCAATTACGATATCCCCTTTGGCAAGGGCAAGCAGTTCGGCGCCGGCATGAACCGGATTACCGACACCATTGCGGGCAACTGGCATGTCAACGGTCTACTAACTCTCCGGACCGGCCAACCGTACACTCTCGATTCCAATCAATGCCAGGGTGTGTGGGGCCGGTGCGTGCCGGATGCCATCTCGGGTATGAATCCGAATGCCTCGCCGTCGGGTGGACGCAACCCCAACGAGTGGTTCGATATCAATAACGTGACCGCTCCCGCATCGCTCACGGGAGGGAATCTGGGTCTGGAATCGCAAACCGGACCGCCCAACCGCACGCTCGACTTTTCCATCTTCAAGGATTTCGCGATTACCGAACGGTGGAAAGTGCAGTTCCGGGCGGAGAGCTTCAATCTCGCCAATACGCCGCAATTGTCCGCTCCGGATGGAAACATCCAGGACAGTTTGAAATACGGCGGCAACGGGAACTTTGGACGGGTCACCAGCAGTCTGCCGGCCAGTGAGCGCCACATTCAGTTTGCTCTTCGCTTGCAGTTCTAGGTAGCAGTCATTTGTTCTACACTGAACGGGAGAGGAGCAACGGCTCTCTCCCGTGTCACCCATGCTGTTGGTCGTTGCCTTCCTCCTCGCCGACTCGTTCCAAGTCGATTTTCAAGCCGGCCTCGCGGCTCTGAATCAAAGCAACCTGCCCGCCGCTCAATCGAACCTCGAAGCCGCATCGAAGCTTCAGCCGGCCAATCCGCGCGTGTGGCTGGCGCTGGCTGAAACGTACCGGAGATTGCACCAGGCTGACGCGGCGGACCGGGCGGCGCTGCGGGTGGAGAAACTGACCAACGACCCCGCGGTCCTGCACACCCTATCCGTCTATTATTCGGAAGCCGGGAACTTCGCCAGAGCCGAAGACCTGATGCGCGCCGCCATCGCGCAGAACCGTTTCGACGAGAGCTATTATTTCGAGCTGGCGGACCTTTGCCTGAAACACCAGCAGTTCGCCGCCGCCCTCGAAACTCTGGACGCTGGACGCAAACTTTTCGACAAGAGCCCGCAACTGGAACTCGCGTCCGGCGTCGCCTATTACGGGTTGCGCCGTTTCGCCGAAGCCATCGACGCGTTCCTGCGCACCATCGAACTCGATCCCGGCGTTCCGCAACCATACCTCTTTCTCGGACGTATTTGGGAACAGGCCGAGGACCAGCAACCCAGGATTCGCGCAGTTTTCGCCGCCTTCGCGCAAACTGCGCCGGGCAATTATCTGAGCGGCTATTTGTACGCGAAATCGCTCGCGCTGGAAAATCCCGGTCAGGCTGAAGCGCTTCTCCGCCGGTCCATCGCTTTAAACGATCGCTTTCCGGACTCGCATTTCGACTTAGGCGTGCTGTTGGAGCGGCAACAGCGCTTTGCCGAAGCGGCGCGGGAAATCGAGCGCGCAATTGTGTTGAACCCGAGGGACCCCGCGCCCCACTACCGCCTGTCGCGGTTGTACGAACGCTTGGGCAACACCGCCGCGGCCGCGGCCGAGCGCGCGCTGCACGAAAAATTATCCGCGGGCGGGACCAGATGACCGGCCGGGTAGTCGCCGGGGACCCGCGCAAAACGGAGTGCGGCGCGAAACGGTTCCTGCCCCGGTTCGTGGTGCGCGCCGCACCCTTTGCGCTCATGTTTCTCGTCGCGGCCGCGTTTGGTTCGAGCGCCTGGAGTGTCCACTTGCTCGACATCGCGCCATCGGCCGGACTGACCATCCCCAACACCTCCGGCAGCCTCGACACGAAACAGTACATCCTGGAGATGACCGGGAACGGCGCAGCGATCTTCGACTACGACGGCGATGGCGCAAACGATATTTTCATTGCCAATGGAACCACGTTCGACCGTCCCCGCGGCGCCGGGCTCCGCACCGCGCAGCTCTACCACAACGATGGGACTGGACACTTCACCGATGTCTCGCGGGCAGCCGGTTTCACGACCGAGGGTTGGGGGCAGGGTGTTTGCGTGGGCGATTACAACAACGACGGGCATCCCGATCTGATGGTGACCCATTATGGCCACAATATTCTGTACCGGAATACCGGCGCCGGCGCGTTTGAAGATGTAACCGCGAAGGCCGGGCTGCCCGTGACCGGCACGCGCTGGGGATCCGGGTGCGCGTTCCTCGATTACGACCGGGACGGTCTGCTCGATCTTTTTGTCGCGAATTACGTCGATCTGGATTTGCGCACCACGCCGAAACCGGGCGCCAATCCATTTTGCGAATGGCTCGGGGTAGCAGTGGCGTGCGGGCCGCGCGGGCTCCCCATGGCGCACAACGTTCTCTACCACAACAACGGCGACGGCACGTTCACGGACGTTTCCGCGCGATCCGGAATTCTGAAACCCGGCGGAAGATACGGGCTGGGAGTGGCGGCCGCGGATTTCGACAACGATGGCTGGCCCGACATTTACGTCGCGTGCGACCAGACCCCCAGCCTGCTCTATTACAACCGCCACGACGGAACGTTTGAGGAGCGGGGAGTGGAGGCGGGCGTTGCCTATAATGCCGATGGCGAGTTACAGTCCGGCATGGGCGCGGCCGTGGCGGACTATGACGGCAACGGATTCCTCGATATCGCAAAGACCAATTTCTCCGGTGATTTGCCGTCGCTCTATAAGAACGAAAACGGCAAATTCTTCACCGACGTATCGCTCGCGGCCGGTCTCGGCGCCAATCATCTGCTGGGCTGGGGGATCGCGTTCGTCGATCTGGATCAGGACGGCTGGAAGGATCTCATTCTCGCGAACGGCCATTTCTATCCGGAGGTCGACCGCGCCATGCTGGGAGAAAAATACCGGCAGAAGACGCTGCTCTACCGCAACCTGGGCAACGACCACTTTGCCGACGTGACGGCGCAATCGGGGCCCGGACTTGTATCGCCCCGGCCCTCGCGCGGATTGGCGGTGGGAGACCTGGATGGAGACGGCACGCCTGAAATTGTGATCGTTAATATGAACGAGCCGCCGAGCCTGTTGAAGAACACCGGACCGCGCGGGCACGCAATTCGCATTCAGTTGGTGGGGACCAAATCGAATCGGAGCGCGATTGGCGCGCGAGTGGAGTTGACCGCCGGCGGGCGCACACAGATCGGCGAAGTGCAGAGCGGCGGCAGTTATTTTTCGCAGAACGATCTCACGCTGCACTTCGGCCTCGGCGCCGCGCCGGTGGCGGACTCGATCAAAGTCCGCTGGCCCAGCGGCACCATTCAAGACTGGAAGCGCCTGGCGGCGGACGCGACCCTGACTCTGACCGAGGGCGCCACGCGCATTAGCCGGCGGGCGTTCAAGCCAGAGGCTGCCGAAGGCCGTATGATAAAATGATTTCTGGATCGGGCCGTGGCGCAGCCTGGCTAGCGCGCTTGCTTGGGGTGCAAGAGGTCCCGGGTTCAAATCCCGGCGGCCCGACCAAAACTACACATAGGCAACGTGCGGTTTCGGCGTCCCGCTAGGGCTGCCATAATTTTCAGCGCCCGGCACGAAATAACTATAGCAACCGCTCCCTCCGGTTACGGCTCGGAACCGGAGTCTGATTGGGCGAGCTTACTTGAAACCCCAGGCCAGCGAATGAAAGCTGGTCACGAGCTGCACGCCGAAGACGTTCTGACGGTTGCCACCCCGGTTGGCTGCTTCGAGCCATTCGTAGCCCGTCTTGAGAAGCTGAAACCGGTTGAGCCACATCCCAACCGCCAGTTCCTGCGTCTGCACTCCCACGTCAAGCGCGTCCGCCGACGCGCCGGTTTTGTCGACAATCCTTCCCGGGCGCCACCATCCCTCGCGGAACGCCACATAGAATCGAGGGGAAAGAATTCTCTTCGCTTCGAGATATCCGGTGGTGAGCGACGGCTGCACGACGAAGTTTGGGTAGTCGAATTGAAAGTGCTGCCATTCGCCCGTAGTGCTCCAATAACCGCGCTTGTATTGGACGTCCACCCCGGCTCCACTCGCGGGGAAGTCCCGCACCGAGGTCCCGGAAGGCAGAAGGGGCGCAAGGCCGCCATCCAGGTAGGGACCGCGAAAACCGGAAACGCCGATGCGAAATCCCTGGCGCACCGTGTATCCCCCGCCTGCCGTCCATTGCGCGTACTGGCGCGCCAGGGAAATGGGTTGAGGGTACACAGTGGAGCCGCTGGTGAGTTGCAAGCGTCCATCCACAGGGCCGGCCTGAACGTCAACTTCGACACCCGGAAGGCCATAGAGAGTTGCGGGGACGAGCCCGTCTTCCTCACCCGCTGGGCCGCCGCAGGAAAGGGATATCGAACCATAGTGTTGTTTCTTCAGGTCCGCAACACCGCAAGGTAGCTGATCGTCGCGCAACGGAATTTCCGTCACATAGCCGATCGGTTGGTCCAGCAGCGGATTTTGAGCGTCGTCATAGCGGATCGGAAAGGATCCGAATGCGGAAACCATCCGGCCCGCCTTCGCCACCACCGACGCGCCTCCCCAATGCGCCGAGTATCCGCCGAATGCCTGGATTACGTCGTTATGAAGCTGATGCCGCGGATTGGCCGCATCGTAATAAAAATACGGCGCAAGCCGCTCCTGAATGGCGGCGTAGCCGAACCAGTGCTCTCCGAGTTTGACCTCCGGATACAGCATGATTCTGAATCCCGGGCTCGCCTTGCTCGCGCCAGGATCCGCCATTTGAAACCGGCCAGTGTACATCGCGCCGCCGCTGATGGTGGCCGGCACGGAAAAGCTCCACTCCGCGTCCTGCCCCTGCACGAGCGCGCTGAGAACTGCCGCGATTCCGACCGCCCGCGTTAAGAACATTCCGTCACCCCCGGTGCGGGATCGATAGCCTTGAGATTGACCTCGAACCAGAACGTGGAGCCTTCGCCCGGGCGGCTGTCAACACCGATGGTCCCGCCCATCAACTCGACCAATTGCTTGGAAATCGCCAGACCGAGGCCGGTGCCGCCGTAACGGCGCGTCATCGATCCGTCCGCCTGTGTGAACCTTTGGAAGATGAGCGCAAGTTTTCCGGCTTCAATACCGATGCCGGTGTCTTCCACGGCGATGCGCACAGGCGCGCCGGCCGATTCGGCGGCGCCCGTTTCGACGCGAATTTGGATCCGGCCCCGCTCGGTGAACTTGAGCGCGTTGCCCAACAGATTGACGACAATCTGCCGAATCCTTCCCGCATCTCCGATAAATTGCGACGGTGCAGCCTGCGCGTAATTCACGACGATCGGAAGCCGTTTGGCCGCCGCTTGTGCGAAGAGCAGGCCGACGACCTCGTCAACGATCTTACGCAGATCGAAAGGCTGCGATTGGAGAGTCGTCTGGCCCGACTCGATGCGCGAGAAATCGAGCACATCGTCGATGATCGCCAGCAGCGAGTCCGCCGAGCTTCTGACCATATGGGCGTATTCGCTCTGTTCCGGGTCGAGCGGCGTATCGAACAGAAGCCCGGTCATGCCGATGATGCCGTTCATCGGAGTACGCAGCTCATGACTCATATTGGCGAGAAACTCGCTCTTGGCGCGGTTAGCCGCCTCTGCCGCCAGCTTCGCCCGTTCCAGTTCATCATGCGAACGGCGGGCTAACGCCGCAACTTGATTGAATGCGCCGGCCAACTGCTGAAGCTCGCCCGCGCCGCCGCCCGCGGTAATATTTTCAGGGATCTGGCTATCGCGCTCCCCCTGCCGCAATTGGGCGACAAGATCGCGCAGCTGCTTCGAAACCGAGTGTGCGGTGACGCCGGTGAACACCAACGCCAACAGGACACCGCCGATGCCGACACCGGCCAGGATTCCTTCCCACCCGGACGTGAACTCGCGCTCCGCCGCATCCAAGGATCGAAGCGCCAGAAGCCGGTACCCGCTACCCCGCAGCGCGGCGCGAACCGGCATCGCAAGAAATTTCTCACCCTTCCGCTCCAGCTCGCAATCCGGCGCCCCGGGCGCGCACCGCAGGGAAATCTGATTCTCGAATCCCTTCCACAATGCCGGTGAGAGCGTCGATCGCACGACCCGTCCATCGTGGAGCAGCACTACGTCGCCCGCCAACTGGTATCGATTCAAATCGAAGCGGCTGCCGAGCCACAGGCGCCCCCTCTGGTCGCCGCCGACCTCAATCGGTACGGCAGTCAACTCATATAGCGCGTCTCCGATTTCAGCGAATGACTGTTGGGGCGGTATCACCGGAATGTCTTCGGTGGTGCGCTCGCGGCCGTCGCGGAACTCAACGGCAGCGACGGTGGCGCCCTCCCAGTTTGTGATCGCGAGAAGATCGTATCCAGCCAGCCCATGCATCTCGCGCAGTTGCTCCTCGATGGTGCGGCGAACCTCGGCCGGACTGCCCGATGCCTCGCCCAGCAAGCCAATAGCCGCTTTCAGGCCCGGACTGCCGGCTAACACGCGAAGAAGTTCGCTGACGCGGCCGGAATACACGGCATTCGCATGATCCAGCATCTCTTCGGATTTCTGGAGCGAATCGCGCAGGGATTTCTTGACGCGTTGCTTGAGGACCACGTTCACCGCCACGAAGTTTGCGATCAGCACGACGCACACCGGAACGAAGGAGAACAGGAACGCGCGTAGAGTCAGCGAGAGCTTTAGCTTCAAGGGCGGCCCTCCGGATCCATGGGAATTCCGATGGTCACGTTTGCCGCGCCATGCTGCGGAATATCGACTTCAGCCTGACGAAGCCCGGCGATCTGGTGCCAGGCGAGCAGGCGATA
>JBDTAT010000624.1:0-6403 GCA_039924505.1 Bryobacteraceae bacterium | reverse complement strand
CGAGCGCCCCGTCCCAGAGTTTCCGGAGACTTTCTAGTTCGCTATCGATCAACGTCGCGGACCGGCTCCGCACCACTAATCTGTCCTTCATCGTAACACCGATGCGCGGCGCTTCCACGCCATGTTTCCCGGCAATGCGGATCGCTTCGCCCGCGTCCCGGGTTGAGACCGCGATGCGCGATGGCCCTTCGTGGAACAGCAAAAACTCCGGCCGCATCGCGCTATCCAGATCCACCCGCGCGCCGACTCCGCCGAAGCTCGCCTCCGCCAGGCAGACCGCCAAGCCCCCGTCGCTCACGTCGTGCGCCGATTCGGCCAGGCCCGCTCCGGCAATCTCCCGCATCGCGGCCTGCACCCGCTTTTCGTAATCCATATCGAGGTGCGGCGGAAATCCCCAGAGCTGTTTCACAATCGTTTTGGCGTACTGCGTTCCGCCGAAGTGCTCGCGGTCGCATTCGCCGTACCCGCCCAGCAGAATCACGTCGTGGCCTTCATCGTGGAACGTGCTGCCTACCGGTTGAGCCGTATCCAGCAGTCCGACAATTCCTATCACCGGTGAAGGGAAAATTGCCTCGCCCAGCGTCTCGTTATACAGGCTCACGTTGCCGCCCGTAATCGGCGTCTCGAAATAGCGGCACGCCTCCGCCATTCCTTCGATGGCCTCGACAAGCTGCGCCATAATTTCCGGCCGCTCCGGATTTCCGAAATTCAAATTGTTCGTGGCCGCCACCGGCGTCGCGCCCACGCATGACAGGTTCCGGCAGCACTCGGCGACCATCAGCTTCGCGCCTTCGCGTGGCGACAACTCGCAATAACGGCCGTTGCCGTCAAGCGATATCGCGACCGACGTCCCCGTCTCCTTGATGCGCATCACCGCCGCATCGCCGCCTGGGCCTGCCACGGTGTTCGTCCGGACCATGTAGTCGTACTGCTCCCAGATCCAGCGCTTCGAACACAGGTCGCCCGAGGTCAGCAGTGCGGTCAAATCGGCCTGTAGATCGCGGCTCCCAAACGCCGGCCCCTCGATTGGCGCCATGCGATGCGGCGCCGTATGCGGCCGGTCGTAGAGCGGCGCTTCATCCGCCAGCGCATGATTTGGAATCTCGGCCGCCACCACTTCGCCGTTCTTCACCCGCAGCATGCCGTCGTCGGTCACCCGCCCGATTTCGACCGCATCCAGGCCCCACTTGCGGAACACTCGGAACACTTCCTCCTCGCGCCACTTTTCCGCCACCAGCAGCATCCGCTCCTGGGATTCCGAGAGCATGATCTCGTACGGCGTCATGCCCGTCTCGCGCTGCGGCACCAACTTCAAATCGATCTCCACGCCCGTTTCCGCGCGGCTGCCCATCTCGCAGCTCGAACTGGTCAGCCCTGCCGCGCCCATGTCCTGAATGCCGGCGATCGCTCCCGTTTTCATCGCCTCCAGGCACGCCTCCAGCAGCAACTTCTCCATGAACGGATCGCCCACCTGCACGTTCGGCCGCTTCTGTTTCGACTCTTCCGTGAACTCGGCCGACGCCATCGAGGCGCCGTGAATTCCGTCGCGTCCGGTCTTTGCTCCGACGTAAATCACCGGATTCCCAACGCCCGACGCCCGCCCGTAGAAAATCCCGTCTTCGCGAAACACGCCCAGCGCAAAAACGTTCACCAGCGGATTGCCGTTGTAGCATGGCTCAAAACTGCACTCCCCGCCCACCGTCGGCACGCCAAAACAGTTCCCGTAATGCGCGATGCCGCCGACCACGCCTTCCATAATCCGCTGGTTGCGCGGCCCCGCTTCCTTGTCGTCCAGCGGACCGAACCGCAGCGCGTCCATCACCGCAATCGGCCGCGCGCCCATCGTAAAAATATCGCGCAGAATGCCGCCGACGCCCGTCGCCGCGCCTTGAAACGGCTCGATGAAGCTCGGATGATTGTGGGACTCAATCTTGAAGGCAATCGCGTATCCGCCGCCAATGCCGATGATCCCCGCGTTTTCACCCGGCCCTTGCAGCACGCGCTTTCCGCCCGTCGGCAGCTTCTTTAAGTGCCGCCGCGAGCTTTTGTAGGAGCAGTGCTCGCTCCACATCACGCTGAAAATTCCCAGTTCGGTGTAGCTCGGCTCGCGGCCCAACAAGCGCACGATCTTCTCGTACTCGGCCGTAGTCAACTGATGCGCCGCGACCAAGGCGGGCGTAATGGCGCTCATATTCGAGACGTGGCGCAGGCGGCGAGCGACGTTGCCATGGATTGCAAAACCGCCAGACCGTCCGAAGATCCCATCACCGGTTCGGTCGCCCGCTCCGGATGCGGCATCAGGCCCAGCACATTCCGCTCGCGATTCAGAATGCCCGCGATGCCGCGCGCCGAGCCGTTGGGGTTGTCCAAATAGCGCAGCGCCACGCGGTCCTCGGCCTCCAGCTCGTCTAGCGTCCGCTCGTCGGCGAAGTAGCAGCCTTCTCCGTGCGCCACTGGCAGCCGCAACGTCGCGTCCTTGGATAGCTTTTGCGTGAACGGTGAGTTGGCGGTTTCAACGCGCACACGCACCGGGCGGCAGACGAACTTCAATCCGCGATTCTGCATTAGTGCGCCCGGCAGCAGCCCGGCCTCGACCAGAATCTGGAATCCATTGCAGATCCCCAGCACCAGCCCTCCGCCGGCCGAAAACTTCTTCACCGCCTGCATCACGGGGGAAAATTTGGCGATCGCGCCGCAGCGCAGATAATCTCCGTAAGAAAACCCACCCGGCAGAATGACGGCATCCACATCGCCCAGCGCCGTGGAATCGTGCCAGATAAATTCCGCCGGCTGGCCAAGATTGTGGGAGACGGCATACCAGGCATCGTGATCGCAATTGCTGCCGGGAAAAACGACGACTCCGAATTTCATCGGGATGATTTCAGTTTAGCATCAATCGCGTCGAACTCGCCCGTTTGCGCCGTGTAATTCGCCGCCGGCAAAGTCGCAATTACTTTTTCCATCTCCGCAATCCGGCTCGCTACCGGAGGCAGCGAGGAAGCCACCACTACCTGTTCGCTCCGGTCGTCCGGCGGCGGCTTTTTCAAAAATTTCACCAACGCCGACGGGTCGTAGCCCGCCTCCGCCAGAATCAGCACCGCCAGCGCGTCGGCATCCAACTCATATTTCCGCGCAAGTCCAAGCACGCTCGTTGGATCGCCCACGCCTCCAGTTCCGATGCGCGCGCCATGCCGCAAAGCGATGTGGGCGATCGAGTGCGCCAACATGCCGGCCAGTTCCGCTTCGCTATCCACTTTCCGCAACAACCCCAGCGGAACATGAATCGGCCCATCCGCGAAAGCAACCGGTTCCAGCCCCAGACGATCCTTGGCGGCGTACGGAAACGCGCCGGGGGCCGCTGGAGGCCCGCTTCCCGCCTTGCCGTCTTCGTAAATCGTGAACGTGATTGAGAAATTGCGATCGTCGACGTGACTGGCTAGCGCCCGCCCAACCTTATTTATGTAGGCGTCCAGCGCCGCGTCTGGGAGTGTGACGGCCGAAGCCGCACCGAACCAGCACGCCGCGCAAAAAAATGTCCAGCGCATCGCCGTCCCCGAAAGTCACCTTTTCAGCGCAAGTTCGAAATGCGCCCCTTCCGTCTTTTGCAGAGCGGACAAGATGTTCGAAAGGTTAGCGGCCGATGGACTGCCCTTTGGACCCAGCATTCGCATCAAGCTCTTGGCCGGAATGTCCGTGCGCTTTTCGAGGGCCTGAAATCCGACCGTGGCGTTGACGTAGTCGCGGAGGACTGCCTTGCCGGCCGCAAGGTCGCCGTTGATCACGCATTCGACAGCCTCCCGAAGAAGCGCCTGGCGGAAAGCCCGATCGCGCTGCGCCCGCGCACGAATCGTTTCTTTGAAGTCATGGGTGAGAGGCATTATGGAGTCTCCTGTTTCTTCCGTTCTTTATAATCGGCCCAGCATCGCTGTGCCGCCTCGACTCACCATCACCAACGCTCTTTACATTTGGGAAATTTCCATGCTCCAGGCGCGTAAGCGCGAGGGTCACTTTGGCGGCGGCCGGTGCATCGAGAGCTTCCAACCAGTTCGCGATCCGCCTGTTTCCTCTTTCGTCGATGTATCCGCGAAGCGCGATCATTCAAGAGAAATGGTAACAACTCTGCCACCATCAAATGAGCGCCGCGCGTTCCATGGAACGGACATTCTCGCGCGAGTACACTAAAATGTTTTAGAAGCGCAATTTGCGCGGGTTCCTCAAACGCGCAAAGGGTGCGGCGCGCATCACCAAGTGAATCGGAAACAGTTTCGCGCCGTACTCCGTTTTGCGCGAGTTCTTCAGACGCTATGCAACCGAGCACCAGCCGGGTCATGAAAGGCGGACGCGCCAATCCGCGGGAGTTGCCTACGGGGCCGAATGGCCGCACGCTCTGCCGCTGGTGCAATCTGGAAGTTCCTCCAGGACGTCTGACGTTCTGCTCCGATTGGTGCGTGAATGAATGGCGGCTGCGCACCGACCCGGGTTATGTTCGCGAGTGCGTCTTCGCTCGCGATGGCGGAGTCTGCGCGCTCTGCGGCATCGACACTGCCGCCGAATGGAAGCGGATCCGCCGTCTGCGTTCGACCAGACGCAATGCCGCGTTGGCCGGATGGGGACTGGGGCGCGCCGGCCGCTCGACGCTGTGGGACGCCGATCACATTGTCCCGGTCAGCGAAGGCGGCGGCGAGTGCGATCTGTCGAATCTCCGAACCTTGTGCCTGAAGTGCCACCGCGAAAAAACCGCCGAACTGCGATGCCGGCGCGCTGGACGCGGAGCCGGTGCGTCTCCTGTATCCTTATCTTCATGACTCCACAACAACCGCCGCCGAAAATCCAGCTCGTCAATACGCCGGATTACCGGGAGAGCTACACCAATAGCGTGCAAGTTCGCGTCAACCTCTGGGACTTCTTCCTGCTGTTCGGCACCATCAATCAAACCGCGCCCGATACCGTCTCCATTCACAATTTTCAGGGTCTCTTTCTCAGCCCGCAGCAGGCCAAGGCGCTCTCGAACGTCCTGCAGCAGAACATTTCCCAGTACGAAAACACGTTCGGCGAAATCAAGCTGGAGCCGCAGGCCTCCGGCGGCGTCATTCAATAGGCCGCCGTGACCGGACCCGGCCTTAACGCCCGGCGGCGCAAGATCCGTCCCGAAACATACCTTGTCTTCTTCGCTGGATTTGCGCTTGCCATCGTCGTCCTCCACGCGCCGTATCTCGGGCTGCCGTATTTCTGGGATGAGATGGGCCAGTTCGTTCCGGCAGCGCTCGATATCGCGCATGGCGGCGCCTGGGTGCCGCATTCCACCACGCCGAACGTGCATCCGCCCGCGGTGATGGCCTACCTGGCATTGGTCTGGCGCACGGCCGGTTACTCCATTGCCGCAACGCGCTTGGCGATGCTGGCGGTCGCGGCGGCCGGTATTCTGTTTGTGTTTCTTCTCGCGATCGAACTGTGCCGGCCGTTAGTGGGCGCGCCGGCATTTGTCGCGGCGTTGTTGTTAATCCTCTCGCCGTTGTTCTACACGCAGGCGATGATGGCGCAACTCGACATGCCGGCCATGGTCTTCACCGTGCTCGCGTTGCTGCTATTTTTGCAGCGGCGTTATGCCGCCGCCGCGGCAGCCTCTACCGTGTTGGTGCTGGTGAAGGAGACCGGCCTGGTGGCTCCGGCTCTTTTTCTGGCGTGGCTGGTGTTACGCGAAAAGCGTATGCGCGAGGCGGCCTGGTTCACCGCGCCGTTTGCCGCGCTGTCCATCTGGCTGATCTTCCTGAAACACTCGACCGGCTACTGGTTGGGCGATCCCGGTTTCACGCACTACAACGTCGGTTATTCACTGCAGCCGGTGCGGGTTGCCGCCGCCCTGGTGAGACGCCTCTACTATCTGTTCTTCGCCGAGTTCCGCTGGGTCGGAACCGTCGCCATTGTGCTCGCGTGGCGCAAGTCGCGGATTTTTCGAACACGCGAATGGACGATTACCGGTCTCTTCTTCGCCGCGCACGTTCTGTTGGTCAGCCTGTTCGGAGGCGCGACGCTGGAGCGGTATCTGCTGCCGGTGCTGCCGATTTTCTACATCGCCACCGCCGCCGCCTGGACGCTTTACCCATTGCGCTGGAGGCGCGTGAGTCTATTGGCGCTCGGCGCCGGCCTGATTGCCGGACTATACTGGAACGCCCCGTATCCGTCGCCGCTCGAGAACAATCTGGCGATGGCGGACTTCGTCGAAGTGCAGCGGACCGCCGCCGGTTTTATCGACGATCATATGGCCAATCGCGTGGTCGCCTCCGCGTGGCCATTTACCCAAGCCCTCGCGAATCCGAAGTTCGGTTACGTCAGCCGGCCCATCCGCACGGTGGAGACGACGGATTTCCACGCAGCGCATGTGCTGGCGATCGATCCGGCGGCG
>JBDTAT010000623.1:0-4094 GCA_039924505.1 Bryobacteraceae bacterium | reverse complement strand
ATGTATCCGGATAATTTTCACTACACCAAAGAACACGAGTGGGTCCGCGTCGAAGGCGCGACGGCGGTGGTGGGCATCACGTTTCACGCCCAGAAGGAGTTGGGCGATATCGTGTACGTCGACCTGCCAAGGGTCGGCGCGGTGATCGAACAAGGCAAAACGTTGGGATCGGTGGAGTCGGTGAAGGCCGTCTCCGAAGTCTATGCGCCCATCTCCGGCGAAGTGACCGAAATTAACGCGGCGCTAGCCGAATTGCCGGAAAAACTCAATCAGGACCCGCACGGCGAAGCGTGGCTTGTTAAAATGAAAATGTCGGCGCCCCATGAAGTGAAGCAACTGCTCACCTCGGCCGATTATCAAGCCTACGTGGGAGCCGAGTAACACAGATCCCCCTGCCTGTGCCTGCCAGGAACCGTTTTGCGCTATTTACCTAAGTCGGATTCTGAACGCCGCGAAATGCTCGATACGCTGGGGATTGCCCGGCTGGAGGATTTATTCGCGCACCTGCCGCCGGAAGTGCTGTCGAGCCGGCCCCTGGCCATCGATCCGGGCAAATCCGAATACGAGATTGTCGATTATTTCCGCGCCCGCGGGGATGAGAACGCCAATGGCTACGCGTCGTTTCTCGGGGCGGGCGCGTACGCGCATTACCGGCCGGTGCTGGTGGATACGGTGGTATCGCGCGGCGAGTTTCTTACGTCGTATACGCCGTATCAGGCGGAAATCGCGCAGGGCACGCTGACCAGCATCTTCGAGTTTCAGACCATGATCTGCCAGCTTACCGGGATGGATGCGGCCAATGCGTCGATGTACGACGGCTCCTCGGCCGCGCCGGAAGCGGCGATGATGGCGGCGCGGATTACGGGACGCCACCGCGCGTTGATTTCGCGGACAGCGCATCCGGAATATCGCGAAGTGCTGACCACCTACGCGCGGCATCAGGGAATGAAGGTAGAGGAGTTCGGGTACGACCAAGATGCCGGATCGATCGACATGGCCGATCTGGAGAAAAAACTGGACGATCGAACCGCCGCGGTGATTGTGCAGTCGCCCAATTTTTTCGGCATCGTCGAGGATGTGGAGCAGGCGGCGGAATTGGCGCACCGGCGGGGAGCGCTGCTGGTGGTGATGTTCACCGAAGCGGTGGCGCTGGGCGTGTTGGAGCCGCCGCGCGGCGCCGACATCGTTGCCGGCGAGTTGCAATCGTTCGCGCACCCGCCCAGCTATGGCGGCCCGTACGCTGGTATTCTCGCAACGCGCGATAAATTCATCCGGCAGTTGCCGGGACGGCTGGTGGGCGAGACGAAGGATTCGCGCGGCAATCGCGCATTCTGCCTTACGTTATCGACGCGCGAGCAGCACATCCGGCGTGAAAAAGCGACCTCGAACATTTGCACCAATCAGGCGCTGATCGCGCTAATGGCCACCGTGTTCATGACGGTTTACGGCAAGGAAGGACTGAGAGAGCTGGCGGTGCAGAATCTTTCCAAGGCGCATTACCTCGCCGGACAGGCGCCGCTCCGGTTCTCCGGACCGTTCTTCAACGAGTTCGTGGTCTCGACGAATGGGCGCACACCGGATGAGATCAACGAAGTGCTGCTCCGGAAGAAAATTATTGGCGGACTTCCACTGGCGCGCTACTATCCGGAACTGAAAAACGCGATGCTGGTCTGCTGCACGGAGATGAATCGCCGCGAGCACATGGACCAGGTGGCCGGGGCCTTTCGATGATCCGAAAAACCAGACAACATATAACGCAGAATGAGCCGCTGCTATTTGAGCGCAGCTCGCCGGGAAAGAAAGGCTATCAGCTTCCGCCGCTGGACGTGCCGGAGATCGATCCGGCGGCGGTGTTGGGGGCAGGGAAGACGCGCTCCGCTATCGAGGATTTTCCGGAGGTCAGCGAAGTGGAGGCCATCCGCCATTTCACGCGCCTTTCGACGTGGAATTACGCGATCGACTTGGGCCTGTACCCGCTCGGTTCCTGCACCATGAAGTACAATCCGCGCGTGAACGAACTGGTGGCGCGGACGGAAGGCTTGGCGTGGGCCCATCCGTATCAACCGGAATCGCTGGCGCAAGGCGCGATGGCGATTATCGCGGAGTTGGAGCGGGCGCTGGCGGAAATTACCGGCATGGACGCGGTGACGCTGCAGCCCTCGGCCGGCGCGCACGGCGAGCTGACCGGTATTTTGTTGATTCGCGCGCTGCTGGAATCGCGCGGTAATCCACGCAAGAGAATCCTGATTCCCGATTCCGCGCATGGCACCAATCCGGCGACGGCGGCGATTGCCGGCTACGCGGTTGAAAATATCAAGTCGAACGATCGCGGAATGACGGACGTGGAGGCGCTGGAGCGCGTGCTCGACGACGATGTCGCCGCGCTGATGATCACCAATCCGAATACCGTCGGGGTGTTCGAGGAAAACATCACCCGTATCACCCAGTTGATGCATTCCAAAGGCGCGCTGGTCTATATGGACGGCGCGAACATGAACGCGCTGGTGGGCATTTCGCGGCCGGGTGAATTCGGCATCGACGTGATGCATTTGAACCTGCACAAAACGTTCTCGACGCCGCATGGCGGAGGCGGTCCGGGATCGGGCGCGGTGGCGGTAAAGAAACATCTGGAGCCGTTCCTGCCGTCTCCGCGGTTGCAACGTGCCGACGGGCAGTGGACCTGGAACTACGACGTGCCGGAGACGATCGGCCGGGTGCGGGCGTTCTACGGAAATTTTGGCGTGCTGGTGCGCGCGTTGGCGTACATCATGGCGCACGGCGGCGACGGACTGCGGCGGGCGACCATGGACGCTCTGCTGAACGCCAACTATATCCGCAAACTGATTGAGCCTCACTATGAAATCGCCTACCAGGCGCCGAGCATGCACGAGTGCGTATTCAGCGACGACCGGCAGGCGAAGCACGGCGTACGCACCGGAGACATCGCGAAACGGTTGATCGATTACGGATTCCATCCTTATACTGTCAGCTTCCCGCTGATTGTCCACGGCGCGCTGATGATTGAGCCGACCGAAACGGAAGGCAAAGGGGAACTGGACCTGTTTGCCGACGCGCTGATCTCCATCGCCAAGGAGATTGAAGAGAAACCCGAGTTCGTCTTGAAGGCTCCGTATCTGACGCGTACGGGGCGTGTGGACGAAGTGACCGCCGCGCGGCGGCCGATTCTGCGCTGGCGCCCATCGCCTCCCGCCAAGGCCGCCGATTAGAGGCGCAAGTGAGCGGACGCGCCGCGGCACTCCTCATCGTCGCGTTGGTGCTGTGCTTGCGGCTGCCGTTTCTGAATCAGGCGATTCAGGGCGACGACCTTTACTACCTGGCCGCGGCCGAGCACGCCCAGATCGATCCGCTGCATCCCAATCATGCCCGCTATGTTGCTTCGGGCGTGATGGTCGATATGCGCGGGCATCCGCATCCGCCGCTCGATGGATGGGTTCTCGCGGCGCTGCTGGCACTGGTGGGCGATGTGCGCGAAGTTCCATTTCATGCGGCGTATATTTTGTTTTCGTTGATTGCGGCGCTGAGCGTGTGGTCGCTGGCGCGGCGATTCACGCAGCATCCGCTGGCGGCCGCGCTGTTGTTTCTCGTGACGCCGGCGTTCGTGGTGAACGGAGGATCGCTCGAATCGGACTTGCCGTTTCTGGCGTTCTGGCTGGCGTCGATTGCGCTCTTCGTGGCGGCGATCGATTCCGGATCGCGGTGGATGCTGGCGCTTTCCGCGGCCGCGGGCGCGATGGCGGCGCTGGCTGCGTATCAGGCGGTGATGTTGACGGCGATTCTGGTGGTGTATGTGTGGCCGAGTGAGCGCCGCCGGTGGAAAGCCGCGTGGCTCGCGATGTTGGCGGCGCCCATAATGATTTGTCTATGGCAACTCTTCGAGCGGCTTTCAACGGGCGCTCTTCCCGCCGCCGTGTTGACCGGGTACATGCAGAGCTATGGGCTGCAGACGTTAACGCACAAGCTGCATAATGCCATAGCGCTGACGGGCCACGCGGCGTGGCTGGTTGGACCGCTGATGGCGGCGATGGCGTTTTCAAGGATTCCGAAGTGGGGTTGGGCCGTAATTGGAATCGCCG
>JBDTAT010000622.1:0-2581 GCA_039924505.1 Bryobacteraceae bacterium | reverse complement strand
GTTCCGAGGCATCGTGGCTGCCCAGGAAAGTGGCGACCGGGCACTTGAAGCAGTCGAATGCGACGGTGCCGCCCGGAGCCGGAACGTCGCGCCAGCCATACGCCGGGGCGCCAAACGGGAAATGTCGGAACATGTTCGTCGCGATCCTGAGACGCGTGGCCGGGTCGCTTGTGACGGCGCTGGCGACCAGCATCGGCGGCTCTCTATCCGCTTAAATACCAGGGAATATCGATCACCGTAATCCGCCGCTCGCCCTTAAATAGCAGCAACGCTTTCAGCACGGCCGCGCGGTTATTATGCAGCAGGTTGTAATACCACCGGCTTTCCACCAGTTTCGGTATCAGCACTGCGAATTGCCGATCCGGATTCTCACGCTCCAGATCGAGTACGAAGTCCAGGATCGGCCGGATCACGAAACGGTAGGGGGATTTCAGGATTACCAACTCGGGCACCGGCAATCCGGCTTGCTCGGCCGGCGCCTCCACCAGCTCATGCCATCGACTGCGCAAATCTTCCGGCGTGTCCTCGCAAATAATATGCATCACTGTGATTTCCGGCGACAGCGTCCACGCGAACCGTAACGCTTTTTGCGAAACCGCGCTCCACGCTTCCATTGGCAGCACCACCATCGGGGCCTTGAGATCTTTCACATTCGCCGGCGCGTCGCTTTTCGTTTCTCGCGCCACCCGGCCATAATGCCGTTTGACGATGTGCATCAATCCGATGAGACCGGGAATTAAGAGGAGAGTGATCCACGCGCCCTCGGTGAACTTCGCGACCAGCACTACGACGACGGTGACGGCGGTCGCGAACGCTCCGAGGCCGTTCACGAACATGTTCTTACCGGCGCCCCGTCCTCCCACTTTCTTCCAATGGATCACCATGCCGGCCTGCGACAACGTGAACGCCAGAAACGCGCCTACGGCATACAGCGGGATCAATCGATCGGTCACGCCATCGAATACGATGAGCAGAATGCCGGACAGTAGAGCCAATGAATAGACGCCTTGAGCGAATACCAGGCGGCGGCCGCGCAGCGTCAAACCATGCGGCAGAAAACCGTTCTGCGCGATCGCCCGCGAGAGGCGCGGAAAGTCGGCGAACGCGGTATTCGCCGAGAGCGCGAGAACGACGAGAATCGATCCAATGCTTACCCAATAAAAAAAACCTTTGCCGGTGACCGCTCCGAGCAACTGTGAAAGCACACTCTCGTATCCCTGCGCGCCGGGCGCGGTGGCTGCGATTCCATACGCCCGCGCCAAAAATGCGATGCCGGCCAGCATCACTGTCAGGATTCCGATGACGATGGTCAGCGTCATCCGCGCATATTTGTCGGGCGGTTCGCGGAAAGCCATCACGCCGTTGCTCACCGCCTCCACTCCGGTCATCGCGGTGCAGCCGCTCGCAAAGGCGCGCAGCAACAGCCAGACGCCGACTACTTCGGTGGCATGTGTCAGTTTCGGCGGCGCGACCACCGCAATGGGGTGTCCTCCGGCTAAGAGCGTTTTTGCTACCCCAATCGCAACCGTCCCAAGTAGACAGAATATGAACAGATACGTGGGGATCATGAAGATCCCGCCAGTTTCCCGGACGCCTCGAAGATTGATTACGGTTACGAGAAGGAGAATCCCCAGACAGAGGAGCAGCGTATACTTCTGCAATGACGGTACGGCGGAGATAAGCGCTCCGACGCCTGCCGAAATACCAACAGCGGCGGTGAGCACATAATCCACCATCAGCGACGCCGCCGCCAGCAGGCCGGGCCAGACTCCCAGGTTTGCGGTGGCGACCGTATACGATCCGCCACCCTGTGGGTAGGCGGTGATGGTCTGCCGGTACGAAAAATAGACAATGCCGAGCAGAATAAGGACGCTGATGCCGATGGGAACGATGTAGGCAACGCCGGCCATCCCGAGCGGTATCAGCAGCGTCAGCGCAGCTTCGGGACCGTAGGCGGCTGAACTCAGCGCGTCCAGCCCGAAAATCGGAATCCCCTTGGCAGGGCCAATCCGCTCGGCCTTCTCTTCCTCCGTTGCCAGCGGGCGGCCGAGCAATAGATCGATAAACGGCATAAAAACATCTTCTCACCGCGGCCGTTTGCGGGAGCTTCCGGGAGGATGCACCTGTAATTTGGCGCAGGAATCCGATGCGCAGCGGATGGGTGTTTTTCTTTAGCTTTTGGCCCGAGGCAAAAACCGCTCCCTGACGGTCACGGCTCGGTAAGCCGCAGGTCGCGGTTCGGTAAGCCGCGGTTCGGTAAGCGATCGGATTGCTACCGGTTCATGCCGGCGAGAAATTCGGCGTTGTTCAGGGTCTTGGCGATTTTGTCGCGCAGCAATTCCATCGCCTCGGTGGGGGATAGCGGATTCATCACCTTGCGCAATACCCAGATGCGGCTGAGCTCTTCCTTGGCCAGCAGCAATTCTTCCTTGCGGGTGCCGCTCTTGTTGATGTCGATGGCGGGGAAAACACGCTTGTCCACCAACTTGCGGTCCAGGTGGATTTCCATGTTGCCGGTGCCCTTGAATTCCTCGAAGATGACGTCGTCCATGCGGCTGCCGGTATCGACCAACGCGGTGGC
>JBDTAT010000621.1:0-4074 GCA_039924505.1 Bryobacteraceae bacterium | reverse complement strand
CCATTCTGAGCCGCGCGCGCCAGCAAGTGGTCCTACGGGGCGGTGACCGTAACCGCTCCCTCACGGTCACGGCTCGGAAACGCGCCAGCACGCGGTCGCGGCTCGGACGGCGTAAGCAAGCGGTCGCCCGATACACCCCTCATCCCGCTCACTTCCCGGTTGCTTTCCGGCGCACTTCGATCGCCGTAATCGCTTGCTTTGCGAGTTGGGAGTTGGGGTCGACGCGGAGCAGCGTCTCGAACACTTCCTGGGATTCACCGAGGCGTTCCATGCGGGCCAGCGCCATGCCGAGGCGTATGAGCAAGTCCTTGTCGGCGGGGCGATGCGGGAGCGCTTCGCGGTAGCGGATCGCCGCCTGTTCGTCGTTGCCGGATTTGGCAAGCTGGTCGCCCCACATAATCGTCACTTCCGCCAGATGCTGCTCCGCGCGTGCGTCGTCGGGCCGCTCTTTCAGAACCTCGGCGAAGTCCGCGGCTGCGGATTCCCATTCGCCGTTTGAAGCCTCGGCGCTTGCCAGATTGAAGCGCGCGTCGGTGTAGGTCTGGTCAATCTCCAGCGTCTTCTTGAACTGCTGTTCGGCGTCCGCAACCTTCGCAGCCGAAAATAACGCCACGCCGAGCTCGCTCGCCGCCACGGCGTTTTTCGGGTCCATTTTCCATGCCTTCTCGAAGTGCGGAATGGCGGCGGCCGCGTCACCCTTGTTCAGCAATACGTCGCCGAGGTTGTAGTTCGCCGTGAAATCGTCCGGGTATTTTTCCAAGCGATCGCGCATCTGCACCTCTTCGATTTCGGCGCGGTGATCGCCTTCAGCAACCGGCAGCACTTGCAGCCATAGATGGCCCATTTCGTCGGTGGCCCGGTTGCCGCCCACGACGCGCTTGGGTGGATGGTTGGGATTGCGAACGTTGTCCGCCGAATTGTCGTAGTGGTAGCGCATGGAGACCACGGTTCCGCGCGGCAGAAACAGCGGTTTCTTCAGACGGAAGACGCCCTGCCAATTAAAATCCCATGCCGGGATGCGCACCAGCCACTTTTTCGTGCCATCCGGTAGCGTGGCGTAGCCTTCCATCACCCGGCACAGGTAATGCGCGTGCGGATAAATTGCCAGAACGTTCAAGTCCATGGACGTGCGGAAGTCGTCGCTGACGACGAAATCGCGGTCGCCGGCTGGAATATCGATGGCGCCGTCATGCTCCAGTTGCACCAGCATGGGATATTTCGTTTGCGGTTTGCCGGTGAAATAAAGTGCGATGGTGGGGCTGACGGTTTCGGGTTTCCCAGTGCGCCGCATGTGAACGTTAAGAACGAGGTCCATGCCGGGATCGGCGCGCCACGCCATGCCGTCCGGCTCGACCACCGGTTCGCTGCCGGGCTTCCAGGAGAGGAAATGTCCGTCGGGGTCGAAGGTTTCTTCCTCCACGCGCAGGTCCATGCCAGGGAAGCCGGCGCCCGGGATCGCTTCGCGGCGGCGCGATCCGCGCGAGCGGTCGATGATCACATTCGCGTGATGAAACACGCGCGTATTGCCGGGGCGCACCTCCATCGCCTTCACCCATCGCGTGGTGGTGATGGGGACGGGCAGAATGAAGTTCCAAAATATCTCCGGCCCGTCGGCGGCGAGTTGATACGGCTTGGCGACGTGCAGCACCAGGTCGGGCGGGCCCAACTGCCATTCGTCGGCGAACTTGGGTGGCGCCGAGGCGCGGGTGGGCGTTCCGGGCGGCGCTCCGGCTTTCACCCAATCCTGGATGAGTTGAATCTCGGCCGGCGTCAATCGCCGCTCCTCGGCGAACTCGCCGTAGCCCTTCTCCGGCAGCCAGGGCGGCATATAGCGGCTCTTGGTTACGGTGGCGATCTGCGCGGCGCGCCGCTTCACGTCGTTATAGGAGAGGAGGGAAAACGGCGCCGACTCGCCGGGGCGGTGGCAGGAAGAGCAATTCCGATAAACGATGGGCGCGATGTTGCGATAGAAATCCACGGGCGGCGGCGCCGCCATCAGGGGAACTGCGGCCGCCAGCCACGCCAGTCGAGAAATATACCGCATGGGCGCTATTTGAAATGTTAGCAGGCGCCGCTCCTTTTAGTCGCGGCTCGGCTGGGCACTACGCGAGCGCAATGCTCTGGCCGCGGGCCGGCTGGACGACTTCCAATCCATAGCGCTCGTGAATTTTTTGCGCCAGCGCTTGTCCTTGCCCTTCTTCGCCGTGAACCAGGAAAACTTTCTTGAGCGCCGGCGTCATGGGTTTCATCCAGTCCAATAGCTCCTGTTGATCGGCGTGGCCGCTTAAGGCATCGAGCGTCTCGACTTCGGCGCGCAGCGGCAGCACCTCGCCCAAAATCGGAACTTCGGATTGTTTGTCCTGGATTTTGCGGCCCAGCGTATACGCGGCCTGGTAGCCGGTGATGAGAATGGTGTTGCGGGGATCGGAAACGTTATTTCGCAAGTGATGCAGAATGCGGCCGCCCTCACACATGCCCGAGGCGGAGATGACGACGAAAGGCGCGCGCAGGCTGTTTAGCGCTTTCGATTCGTTGACGTCGCGCACATAATGGAGCCGGGAGAAGCCGAAGGGATCTTCGTTCCGCTTCAGAAACGCGTTCACTTCCGCGTCGAAGCATTCCGGGTGACTGCGGAACACCTCGGTGACGTTCACCGCCAGCGGACTATCGACATACATCGGGATGGACGGGATGCGCTTCTCATTAATTAATTCGTGCAGCAGCAGGACCAATTGCTGCGTGCGGCCGACGGCGAACGCCGGGACGATGATCTTTCCGCCGCGCGCCGCCGTGCGATTGACGACATCGGCCAGCTTGTCTTTCACCGGTCCCGCGGCTTCGTGCAGCCGGTCGCCGTACGTGCTCTCCATGATCAGATAATCGACGGGCGGCAGCGGCTGCGGGTCGCGAATAATGGGCAGACCGGGACGGCCGACGTCGCCAGAAAAGGCGAGACGAACCGGACGCCCGCCGTCCGCAAGATCGAGCACCATCGACGTGGAACCTAAAATGTGTCCCGCGTCATAGGACTGATACCGCAGCCCCGGGCCGATTTCGGTGGGCGTTGCGAGATCGACGGGATGAAATAAAGTCTGCGCCTTCTCCGCGTCGGCGGCGGTGTAGAGCGGCACGATGGGATGTTCGGCGAATTTAGGATCGAGCGACCGCCGCCGGTTCATCTGCTTGTTCAGGAATTGGGCGTCCATTTCCTGCAGGTGGGCCGAGTCGGCGAGCATCGCGCGGCATAGATCCACCGTCGCCGGGGTCGTGTAGATGGGGCCGCTGAATCCGTGCTTCACCAGGTTGGGAAGATTCCCGCTGTGATCGATATGTGCGTGCGACAGCAGCACGGCGGCAATGCCGGCGGCCGGAAACGGAAAATTGCTGTTCCGTTCATTCGCCTCCTGGCGGCGCCCCTGATACATCCCGCAGTCGAGCAAGTACTGCCGTCCGGCGACTTCCAATTGGTGCATGGAGCCGGTTACGGTTTTGGCCGCGCCCCAGAAGGTGAGTTTCATAGATGAGGGAAATTACCCTCTGGTTATAGCATCCTCTGGCTATAACAAATGAAACGTCACCTCCACGATTGCCGGAGCGGGCACGGGCTTGCCGTCGCGGTGTGCGGGAAGGAAACGCCACCGGCCCACGGCTTCGACGGCGCGTTCGTCGAGACCCAACCCGATTCCGCGCACCACCTGCACGTCGCGCGGATGGCCCGCGGAATCGACGACGAGCCGAAGCGTAACCGTGCCCTGATAGCGGCTCTTGCGGGCCTCTTCGGAATATTCCGGTTCCACCATGAACAGAAGTTTCGGCGCGCTGGACGGTCCCAGAGATCGGCCGCCGGTACCGATCCCACCTACGTTCGGACCGGCGCCGGGGCCGATACCGCAACAGCCCGTGCCGCCCGCGCCTCCATCCCCGCCCGAGCCGCCGGAGGGAGGACCGGGCCGCGCGAAAGGATCGCCGTATTCCAACGCGTGGACGGCGGGGGGTTGCACGTCGGGCGGGGAAGTGAGGGCCGGCTCAATCGTCAGCTTCGGTTCCGTCAAGCGCGCCAGCATCACGGGCGGG
>JBDTAT010000620.1:0-3752 GCA_039924505.1 Bryobacteraceae bacterium | reverse complement strand
GGAATATCCACCACGCCGCCCAGGCTCCAGGTTTTGCCTTCGTCATCCGAATAGGAGGCCAAGTCTTTGGTGTGATGGCTCTTGTTCCAATCGTCCACAAACCAGAGCGGGGCGAGAATGCGTCCGGACCGCAACTGCACAAGGCGCGCGTTATTGATTCCCCAATAACCCGTCTGGGCGTTGACGCGGACGGGTGCGCTCCAAGTTCGGGCTTCATCGGATGAGATGCGAACGTACACCCGGTCGTCGGAGGTTGAATTTTTCACGGTGTAACTGAACGCCAGCCGGCCGGATTTGAGCCGGAGCAGACTCGGGGACATCACGTTCATCCGGCCGTCGTTGGGCATCAGGACGTAGGGGGCAGACCAAGTATGGCCGCCGTCGCGGCTGGTCTTGGCGCCGATGCGGGCGGAGCCGAAATCGCTGCCGTCCGAGCCGATGAATTCGCTATAGGCGAGCAGAAGTTGTCCATTGCGCAGCTTTACGATGTCACCTTCCGAGTTGCGCGGGCGTTCGGGTCCCGCGGGGCAGACAATGAGCGTGAAGATGGAACGGGCGGGCGGCGCCGCGGAAAGGGCGCCGGCGGCAGCGAGCAACACCGCAATCGTGAAGCGAGCCGGCGGGGCGGATTTTCCGTTGGAACCTTTTGGAGGCAAGTGAGTATTATCTTACATGCGGGATCTATTTTCCGATTTACGGTATGCGTTGCGCGGGTTGCGCAAGGCTCCGGTGTTCACGCTGGTGGCGGTGCTTTCGCTGGCGCTGGGGATTGGGGCGAACGCGGCGATTTTCACATTGCTGGACCAGGTGATGCTGCGGGTGTTGCCGGTGAAAGACCCGGGCCAGCTCGCGCTTTTGAGTATGCGCGGAGCTCATTACGGCAGTAATACCGGACAGAACGCGCTGTCCTATCCGATGTATACAGACATCCGCGATCGTAACCGGGTGTTCAGCGGGATGCTGTGCCGGTATGCGCTGCCGCTGAGCGTAAATTTTCACGGGCGCACGGAGCGGACGCCGGGCGAACTGGTGTCGGGAAATTATTTCGACGTACTGGGTGTAACGGCCGCGCTCGGCCGGGTGCTGACGCCGGAGGACGACCGCGGGGAGGGTGGGCATCCAATCGCGGTGCTGAGCTACGACTACTGGGTAAGCCGGTTCGCGGCCGATCCGCACGTTGTGGGCGAACGAATCCTGGTGAATGATTTTCCGGTGACCGTGGTGGGCGTCAGCCAGCGCGGATTCGACGGCGTGGAGGTGGGTAATTCGCCAGGCATCCGGATTCCGGTGACGATGAAGAAGCAGATGACGTCGGGAATGTGGGCGGAAACTTACAACCTGCAAAACCGGCGCGGGACCTGGGTGAATGTGTTCGGACGCTTGAGACCGGGCGTCAGTCTGGTGCAGGCGAAGGCATCGCTACAGCCGCTGGCGCATTCGATTCTGGAGATGGAAGTGACGGAGGCGGCGTTTTCGCGTGCCAGCCCCTACGTTCGGCAGCAGTTCTTGAAAGGCTCGATGGATGTGCTGCCGGCAGCGCGCGGGCGGTCGGGCTTGCGCGAGAAATTCTCGACGCCGCTGTGGGTGCTGATGACGATGGTGGGCGTGGTGCTGCTGATTGCATGCGCGAATCTGGCGAACCTGATGATCGCCCGCGCAGCGAACCGGCAGAAGGAAATGGCATTACGGCTGGCGCTGGGCGCCGGACGCATGCGCATCGCGCGGCAATTGATTGTCGAGAGCCTGACGCTGGCGGCGCTGGGCGGAGCCGCGGGGCTGCTGGTGGCGGCCTGGACCGATCACCTGCTTCTACGGTTTCTGCCGACGGGAGATGCACCGTCACCGCTGACGTTTTCACCGGACGCGCGTGTGATTGTGTTCACGCTGGCGATTTCGGCATTCACCGGCGTTTTATTTGGATTTGCGCCCGCGCTGCAATCGTCGCGCGCGGAGCTGGCCTTAACGCTGAAGGAGCAGGCCGGAGCGGTTATCGGAGGCGCGGCGCAGTTGCGCAAGGGACTGGTGATGGCGCAGGTGTTTCTGTCGCTGCTGCTTTTGATCGGGGCGGGTTTATTCGTCCGGTCGCTTCAAAATCTACGAACTCTGGATCCAGGATTCCGGACGAGCAACCTGATTGCATTTTCGGTGGACCCGACCGTGAACGGCTATTCGAAAGACCGCACCATGCTGTTCTATCGAGACCTGCGGGAGCGGCTGGCGGCGATTCCGGGGGTGGAGACGGCCGCGTTGGGGCTGGTGCGGGTGTTGGACAACAATGAATGGGACAACTCGATTGCGGTGGAAGGTTACGCGCCGAAGCCTGGCGAGGGAATGAGTCCATTCTTCAACGCGGTCTCGCCGGGTTATTTTTACGCGCTCGGAATCCAGATGATTGCGGGCCGGGAATTTCTGGCGAGCGATGAAGCGCGGAAGGACAAGGTAGGGGTCGTCAACGAGAAATTCGCGAAACGATATTTTGGCGGCGCGGAGAGAGCCGTCGGGCGTCACTTCGGGTTCGGAGGCGATCCGGGAACCAAGACCGATATCGAGATTGTGGGCGTAATTCGCGATGCGAAATACCAGGATTTGCGGGAAACGGATCGGGAACAGGATTTTGTGCCGTATGCGCAAATGGACCACGCATTCGGGATGACGGTATATATCCGAACGCGCCTGGCGCCGGAGCAATTGTTTGGCGCGGTGAAGCAGATGGTGCGCGGAATGGACCCCAACCTGCCGCTCTATGCCATGCGGACACTGGACGACCAACTGAACCGGTCGCTTTTGACAGAGAGGATGGTGGCGTTTCTGGCGGCGGCGTTCGGACTTCTCGCGACGTTTCTGGCGGCGGTAGGGCTGTACGGCGTGATGGCGTATAACGTGGCGCGGCGGACGCGCGAGATCGGAATCCGCATGGCGCTGGGCGCGGCGGCAAGCGACGTCACGTGGATGGTGATGCGGGAAGTGCTGTGGCTGGTGGGCGTAGGCGTGGCGTTGGCGCTGCCGGCGGCGCTGGTGCTGACGCGCCTGGTGAAGAGCCAGCTTTTCGGCGTGACGCCCAACGATCCGCTGAGCTTGATTGCGGCGACGCTCGGGATCGTGCTGGTGGGCGCGCTGGCCGGCTGGATACCGGCGATGCGCGCGATGCGGATCGATCCGAACCGGGCGTTGCGGTACGAATAAGATCTTTTGTGCCGGGAATTATCCGGTGAACCTAAATTTGGAACGTCGTGCCGCCATGGGCGATAATCATCGAAGTCGAGGCTTAATGGCTGAACCGGGACGTGCTATCCTGATGCAATCTTTGGCGCTGCCGAGTCCTCGCCTCAACCAAGCACTTCAGGTTTTGACCAATCTTCCGTACCCGGAACTGTCGAGTCTGCTATGGCGGCGACTGGCGGGACAGGGTGAATCACGGCTGCCTTCGCCAGGGCGAGATGAGGATCCGAGCGACATTTTTGTCGACCTATTCTCCGCCATCCGCCATCCGCAATTCGCACATACATAGGCGTTTGATCGCTGACTTGCGAAAAGCGTGCGCCGACTGGTTGATCGCCGCTGCGACGGATTCCCCAAATGTGGAGGCGATTGGCGAATTGGCGTTTTTAGCGGCGCGCATCGGCTCGGAACAGAGCATCGATCCAATTTCCAGGTTGGTGGAGATGGACGCGCTCGCGGAACGGAAGATGCAAAACGGGGAGTCCCTGCGATCACGGTTACTTCGCGCATTGTTTGGACTTCTTGTGACTTAT
>JBDTAT010000619.1:0-8846 GCA_039924505.1 Bryobacteraceae bacterium | reverse complement strand
AACTTCGCGCGTCCGGGCTGCGAATCGCGCCACAACTTGAAATACTGGCGTCTGGAACCCTACGCGGGTTTCGGCGCCGATGCGCATTCCTATGACGGCCGCGAGCGCGCGCAGAACGTCGAATCGGCGGCCGATTATGCCGGTCGCATCGCGCGCGGCGAATCGCCGTGCATCGAAACCGTTGCCGCCAACCATGTTCAGGAACATTTCTTCGTCGGGCTGCGTTTGAGCGGCGGCATCCGGCCCGATGCGGAAGAGTGGCGCCGCTACGCGAAGCCGATTCAGCGCTTCGTCGACGACGGCCTCCTGGCGCGCGACGGCGAGTCCCTTCTACTAACGCGCCAAGGCGTTCTGTTCTCGAACGAAATTTTTCAGGAGTTCGTTACGGCATGATCGATCTACGCAGCGACACCGTCACCAAGCCGACGCCCGCCATGCGGCGCGCGATGGCGGAGGCCGAAGTCGGCGACGACGTCTATCGCGAAGACCCGACGGTCAACCGTCTGGAACAGCGCGCGGCGGAAATCGCCGGCAAAGAGGCGGCGTTGTTCGTGCCCACCGGCACCATGGGCAATACCATCGCCATCAAATTGCACACCCAGCACGGCCAGGAAGTTATCTGCGATTCGCTGGCCCACATCCTCAACTGGGAATTGTCGATGACGGCCTGGTTCTCCGGTTGCCTCGTGCGGCCGGTCACGACGACCGATGGCATTCTGCGCTGGGATCGAATCCGTCCGCATGTGCGCCCGCGCGGCGCGCTGGCCGCGTCCACCGCGCTGGTCGAGATCGAGAATACCTGCAACATGGCCGGCGGCGCCGTCTATCCCCTGGAGGTAATCGACGAAATCTGCGGGAACGCGCACGCGCTCGGATTGAAAGTTCACATGGACGGCGCGCGCGTATTTAACGCCTCTATCGCCAGCGGCACGCCGGTGAATCGTATCGCAGCCAACGTGGATACGATCATGTTCTGCCTTTCAAAAGCGCTGGGAGCGCCCGCCGGCTCCATGCTGGCCGGCGCCGCGGAGGCGATGGATCGCGCGCGGCCCTATCGCAAGTGCCTGGGCGGAGGCATGCGGCAAGCGGGCATCCTGGCGGCCGCCGGATTAATCGCGCTGGAGGAGATGCCGCAACGGCTCGCCGAGGATCACGCGAACGCGCGATACCTGGCGGCCGAACTGGCGCGGATTCCCGGCGTGCGTCTGACGCCATCGAACGTCGAAACCAATATAGTAATTCTCGATCTCTCCGAAGCCGGCATCACCCAACCGGAATTTTGCGCGCGCCTGAAATCGCAGGGAGTGCTGATGGGCGGCGCGCCCGGCGGCCGCGTGCGCGCCGTGACCCACTTCGACGTCTCACGAGCGGATTGCGAGCGCGCCGCAGCGGCGGCCAGTCAAGCCGTGGGCCTTCCAGGCCGCGACCGCGAGCGAGCGGTCCGGCTCATGCCAAACTAACTCTTCGGCAACTGCATCAGGTACGACGTCAGGTGATTCAAATCGTCCGGATTCAGTTTGTACGGCGGCATCGGACTGCCGGGAACCATCTTTTGCGGATCGGCGAAATGCTGCTCCACCCAATCGCGCGGGTGGCGCTGCGCCACGCCGTTCAACGGCGGACCAATCGTCATCCCTACGCCGTTCACCTGGTGGCACGCGGTACAGTGATTGGTCTGATAGACCAGCGCGCCGGCAACCATGTCATCCGGCGCCGCGTAGATCGCCGCTTCATTTTCCGGAGTCAGCTTCAGCACAAATTTGCTCAACGCGGCCAACTGAGCGTCCGGCAATGTCACGGGCGGCATCGTCGAACCGGGAACCATCTTCTGCGGATTCTTGAAATGTTCGATGAGCCACGGTTCCGTGCGGCGCCCGAGGACGTTGGCGAGGTCCGGTCCGATGCTCTTTCCGCCCGGCGTTGTGGTGTGGCAAGCCTTGCAACCCTGCTTGCGGAAGTACGCGAGCCCGGCCAGTTCTTCAGGTGACAATTGCTGCCACGCGCCGGCGGTAGCAGCCGCCCCCGCGCCATCCGGAGTACCGGCAACTTCGGCGGACTGTTGCTCCTGCGGTGGCGTGGTCGCGACAGCGGCCGCGGTCAAACCGGCCCACCCAATCGCACACAATACCACAATGCCGATAGCGGTCGTACGCTGCGTGACCTTTTTAATCGCGCTGCGATCGATAAACGGCGTCAGGAAAAGCGCCAGCGTTGCGAGTCCGGGCAACACCATGCTGCCCACGATTTCGAGCCAGCCCTTGAAGAATTTCAAGCTCTGGAACAGAAACAGGAAATACCATTCGGGACGTGGAATGTAGTTTGTGTCGGTGGGGTCCGCCAGCCGCTCCAGCGGAACGCGGACCACCAAAGCCAGCGTGAACAGAATGCAGAATGCGATGAAAACTCCAACGGTGTCCTTGAAAACCTGCTCCGGGAAAAATACTTTCTTCGGCGCTTCGTCGCCGAGCGTCGGAGTAACGCCGTGCCGGCGCACCAAGTACACATGGAGCACGATCAACAGCGCCGTCACCGCCGGAAGAATCAAAACGTGCAGCGAGTAGAAGCGTGCGAATGTCACCACGCCGATGCCGTTGCTGCCGCCCATAAGCTGCGTTATGTATGGCCCGAGCACCGGCGCCGTCGCCGCGATCTGTGTCGCCACAATAGTGCCCCAGTACGCCCGGTTGTCCCACGGCAGCAGGTAGCCCGTGAGGCCGAAACCCATTACCAGCAGCAGCAGGATGCAACCCACCATCCATGTAGCTTCGCGCGGTTTCTTGTATGCGCCGTAAATGAAAACCTGGATCAGATGCACCACCACGATGACAATCATCACGCTGGCGCCCCAATGATGCAGGCCGCGAATCAGGTGGCCGGCGGTGACCTCCGTCATGATGTACTTCACGCTGCTATACGCTTCGCCGGGCGTCGGAGCGTAGTTGAACGACAACAGGATTCCAGTAAACACCTGGATCAGGAACGCGAACAGCGCAATACTTCCGAAGATCTGATGCCAGCCGCTGGAGGCGGGAATGTCTTCATAGAGTAACGTCTTGACAGCGGTCCCGACGCCGGTGCGGTTTTCGAGCCATTCTATAATGCGGCGCGGTGTCTCCATCTCAGACTTTCACGATGGGGCCGAGCAGCAGTTTCGCGCCCTCTAGCTTTACTTCATAACGATCCAATGGGCGCGGCGCCGGTCCGCTCAACACGCGGCCATCGATAGCGAACGTCGAGGTGTGGCACGGGCAGAAAAAATTATTGTCTTTCGCGACCCAGTGATAGGCGCACCCCAGATGCGTGCAGCGCGGCGAGAACGCCACCACTTGCGTGTCCGACGTTTTCACGACCCAGGCGGTCGCTTTCTCGGTCGAGACCTTCCAGCCGTCCACGCGCTTTTCGGGGAACGACACTTCCTGCGGCGTTTTGTCGGGCAGAAGGGAGAGATCCGCCGCTTGCACCCATTGGATCGATTTGCTCGACTTCGGCAGCACGAGCAAATACAGGGCGGCCGGGATCGCCAGAGCGCCGGTAATCAGCGCACCGAGGCCGTTGATAAACGCGAGATAGAATTTTCGCCGGCTGGGTTGTTCTTCGCTCATTAAATCTATTGTAAATGGCAAGTGAACTCAAGCAAAGGCCCACCTACCGTCCTTTTCGGGACTTCGCCTGGTCGGACCCGGGCAGAATCTGGCTCAGCTCAATGTTGTTCCCGTCCGGGTCCTTCAGGAAATAGAGCAGCGTTCCATCGGCGCGAACCTTACGCGCCTGCTCGAAGGCATCGGCCGGCAACGGATAGCCCCGCGATTGAAGCGTGTGCAGTGTCGCTTGCAGATCCTTCACGAAGAATCCCAGGTGGCGAATTCCGGTGGTTGCGCGCGGCAGGTTGCCCTGCTCCGTTGCGCCCGGAAACAGCTCGACGAAATTATTGTCGTTCACCCGCAGGTAAACCTGCGAGACAGCGCCGTCCTTCTTCTTGAACTTGAAAACTTCCGTGAAACCGAGTTGGTCCTCATAGAAGTGCAGCGCCCGATCCACGTTCGAGACGCTAATGCCGACATGCCCCAGATACTGAATGCCCGCGGAATTGGTTTCTTGCGCGCCGAGAAACGCCGGCCACAGCAAAACGATGGGAAGAAGGTAGCGCCACGTCATGCGTTTCAGTATATATTCAACGGCGGCGGGCGATCAGTTCCGCGACGGCGCGGCTCGGCGCCTCGCGCGGATATTCCGCGGAATGCAGAATTTCCCAGTCCTGAAACAGCGACCGCAATTCTGCCGGCCCCACTAGAAATGCGGGATTCATCGGCTTCACATCCGGCCGAGGGTCGATCATCGGCATCGCTGCAACAAACCGTCCGTCCGGACGCACACCGGCCCGAATCGCCGGGAACAGATCGCGCTGCAGATAGAGGAAATCGCAGATCAGATCCCACCCGTCAGGTTCGATCGTGAATCCGCCCCGCTCCAGATCCGCGACGCGCGCATCGACCACGTTTCCGGCGCACCGCGTGAGCATTTCGATCGCCGCCGGCGAGCGATCGACCGCCGTCACCTGCCAGCCGTGTGAGGAAAGCGCGAGCGCATGGCGCCCCGGTCCACATGCGAGATCGAGCGCGCGCCCGGGCGGGACGCCCTCAATTGCGCGAAGCAGCAACGGATCTGGCGCGCGGCCGGCCCCTTCCCCGGCGCGATACCGCGCGTCCCAATCGCTCACTTGTAGATGGGCTCCAGCTTGCGCACGACGTACTCTCCGCAGCGTTCGTAGCTCGCTCGCGGGCCGTGGCGCGCGCGATCCAGATCCACGCAGATCCATCCCTTGTAGCTCATCGATTTCAGCACGCGATGGCACGCCGGAAAATCGATTGCGCCGTCGCCCAAATCGTAGATGCTCTCGAGAAATTTCGCTTCGGAGGAATCTTTCGGATGCGTTTTGCCGTTCGGCTCGGTGAGGTCGGCTTCGGGCATCGTCCACCGCGCATCCTTATAATCCAGGAACATCACACGCGCGCGATATTTGCCGAGAGTCTTCGGCACATCGGAGCCGGCCAGATAGAGATGCGCCGTGTCCGGTGAAAAATGAAACAGCGCCGGATCGGTCAACGTCATCACGCGATCGATTTCTTGCGGCGTTTGCGCCATTTGCCCCATGTGGTTGTGAAGACCGGCCTGAAAGCCCATCCCACTGGCCGCTTCGCCGATTTTATTGAACCCGTCGCACATCGCGCGGAAGCCGGCCTCGGTATCCGCGCCGGGCGATCGGCGCGACGGCGAGAACACTACCAGCCGGTTCGCGCCGAATCCGGAGAGAAACTGCATTGCCTGCCGCGCACTGGCCACGCATTTGGCGTGCAACGCCGCATCGTAAACCGGCGCGTTGAACGAGATGGTCACGACGTGCAGGTTGCGGCGCGAGACTTCGCGCTCCATCTCAGCTTGCGTGGTGCCCCAATGTTTCAAAATACCGGGGAAACTGGTGACGCGCACCCCGATGAATCCGGTGTCGCGCATCACATCGAGAATTTCAGTGAACTTCACAGGCGGGAAGTGCGACCACAGTGCGGAGCTGACCGCCCACTTCACGTTTTCGTTGGCCGGCAACCGGCCGGCCGCGCGCGACAGCGTAGCCGCCAGCGCACCCAGAAATGTCCGTCGATTTGTCATGTGGAGAAGGGCCATACGCGTTCGATCGTTTTGCTCAATATCCAACTCTTGTCGTCGTCGTTCAGGAACTTCATGCCATCGCGAACCAGCGTCAACGCCTCCGCATACGAGCATCCGCTGTTCAGCAGGATCGGCCAATCGGTCGCCCACATCAAACGTTGCGGTCCGAAAACGCCGTGCAGACGCTGCACTTGCGGCTGAACATCGAGATAAGGATAAGACTGCTTCGACAGCGACCAGCAGTGCGAAATTTTCACGAACACTTTCGGGTAGCGCGCCAGCGCCAGCAACTTTTTCAATTCGTCCGGACGGTCCGGCGGGCAATCGGCCATGTGATCGATCACCACCGTGAGATCGGGAAGCGCTTCAATCAGCGGAATCAGATCCGGCATCCGCGTCACCGGCGCGAGCACGGTCATGGGAACCTTCAGGTCGCGGCAGCGCTTCCACAGCGGCGGCATCAAAGGCCCGCGAATCCAGTCGCCGGACGCGCCGCCCGCCGGACTGAGGCGGACACCGCGAAATCCCTGCCGTTCGACCAGTTCGGAAAGACGATCGGGCGCCTCCGGATCCTCGGGATTCACCCGGCACACGCCTTGGAAATACCGCGGATATTGCTTCAAAACGTGCGCCAGGTACCGGTTGTCCCAGCGATAGTGAATCACTTGAATGATTACGGTCTTCGCCACGCCGTTGGCGCGCATCAACTCCAGCAGCATCTCCGGCGTGGCGTCGCGATCCGGCGGATGCGTGGTCTCTTTCGCGAACGGATAACCCGCGTCCCGCTTCCAGACATGCACGTGCGGGTCGAGAATACGATACGGCGCGGGCGCGGCGGAAAGCGCTTCGGCTCCGGCGGCCGCCAGCAAATCGCGGCGGGAAAGATCTGCCATTACCGGACAGTATACAGCTTGCGCGGCGGTGGACGTTCCGCACGGCGAAGGGCATCCTTTGAGGAACTCGCGCACAACAGACTCGGGCGAAACCGCGCCCCGACCCGGCGTAGCCGGTACCAAACAGAGGCGCTGAAACGCTCTCGGCAACCGCTCCCTCACGGCGAGCGGCTCGGTTACGATTCGCGGAAGTTCGAGGCGCTCTCGGCTCGGAATTTCCGGCCGCCGCCCGGAAGCGGCGGCTTGCGCGCTTCTTGATTCCTTGCCGGGCGTGCGGTATGGTGTCTTGATACTCACGGCCGTTTCGCGCCTCACCGCGGCGCGGGCGGCCGGGGTCATCTTGAGCCATACATGTCTGGAGGGATTTAACGGATGCAACTGCATTCCCTACCCGCGGTCCTCGCGCTGCTTCAAGCCGGCGAACCAGCCGGTCCTGCCGCAGACTACTTCTTTCTTGCCTTGGCGATCAGCCTGGTTTCCTTAGGCGTAGCGTTCTGGTTCTCCCGCTACGTCGTGAGCCAGGACACTGGAACGCCACAGATGCAGAAGATTTCCAATGCGATTAAAGCCGGCGCAGAAGCTTTTTTGCGGCGCCAGAATAAAACCATCCTCCTGTTGGCGGCCGTGCTGGCCGCCATTATTTTTGCCGGCTACTATCTGGGCAAGGGCGATCTTCAACTCGCCGGCCGTATGACGGGGTCCTTTGTGCTGGGAGCATTGTGCTCCACCGCGGCCGGGTTCAGCGGCATGTGGGTTTCCATTCGCGCCAACATTCGCGTCGCTTCGGCGGCGCGCAGCAGTCTCAACAAAGCCATGACCATCGCAATGCGCGGCGGCGCCGTCACCGGCCTGATGGTAGTGTCGCTGTCGCTATTGGGCGTGGGCATTCTGTTCTGGGCGTTCGGAGGCCTGGTCGATCCGCGTCCCATTCCTGCGCAGATCGTCGCATTCGGCTTCGGCGCCAGCTTCGTTGCCCTGTTCGCGCAATTGGGCGGCGGCATTTATACCAAAGCGGCCGACGTTGGCGCGGACCTGGTCGGCAAGGTGGAAGCCGGCATTCCCGAAGACGACCCGCGCAACCCGGCCGTCATCGCGGATCTGGTGGGCGACAATGTCGGCGATTGCGCGGGCCGCGGCGCCGACCTGTTCGAATCCACCGCCGCCGAAAACATTGGCGCCATGATTCTCGGCGTTGCGCTCTACCCGATCTTCGGCATCCAAGGCGTCATTTTCCCTTTGATCGCGCGCGCGTTTGGCTTGATCGCCTCCATCGTAGGGGTGATGGCGGTCCGCACGAAGGAGGACGAAGACCCAATGAACGCGCTGAACCGCGGCTTCTACGTCACCACCGTGCTCGCCATGGCCGGCTTTTTCATCGCGGTCGAACTGCTGTTGAAGGGGAACATGATGCTGTTCGGCGCGGGCGTCGTCGGCATTGTCACCAGTTTCCTGTTCGTCTACATCACGCAGTATTACACGGAATATAAATACCGGCCGGTGCAGGCTATCGCGCGCAGTTGCGTGACTGGCCCGGCGACCACCATCATCACCGGATTCGCGATCGCCCTGGAGTGCACGGCGCTCCCCGTCCTGGTGATCTCGGGTGCGATTATGGGCGCCTATTATCTGGGCACGCAAGCCGGCCTCGAAGGCGTCACATCGCAAGCGGCCGGGCTTTACGGAACGGCCATCGCGACCATGGGAATGCTCTCGACGGCCGCCTATATTCTGGCGATGGACACGTTCGGACCGATTACCGACAACGCCGGCGGAATCGTCGAAATGTCGCACCAGCCCGAAGAAATCCGCAGACGGACGGACCGTCTGGATTCGGTCGGCAACACCACGAAGGCGCTGACCAAGGGATACGCCATCGGCAGCGCCGCCCTGGCCGCGTTCCTGCTGTTTTCCGCCTACATCGATGAAGTGAAGATGGACATGTCGGGCGGCAATCCAGTGGAGGCGCTGAAGAAAGCGTTCTCGGTTGACATCGGCAACGTCAGTATCTTTACCGGCGCGCTGCTGGGCGGCATGCTGGTGTTTCTGTTCAGCGCCTTCGCCATCCGCGCCGTCGGACTGGCCGCACAAACCGTGATCGAAGAAGTGCGCCGCCAGTTCCGCGCCGACCCGGGCATCATGGCGGGCACCTCCGATCCCGACTATGGCGCGTGCGTCGACATTGTTACCAAGCGCGCATTGAAGGCGATGGTTCTTCCGGGCATCCTGCCCGTAGTTGGACCGGTTGCGGTGGGGTTGATCTTCCGCAATTTTGGCGTGGCGGCGGATGGC
>JBDTAT010000618.1:0-2891 GCA_039924505.1 Bryobacteraceae bacterium | reverse complement strand
AATCTTTTCCGAACCGATCAACCGGAAGGTTGGGTCCGCCGACACCCGCTCGGCATCGTTCACGTCCTCATAACCCGCCAACCGGCTGTACACGGACTGGCGCGACAGGTCCGCCAGCGGAAGCTTCTTGTTCTTCCCGCGCCGTGAGTCGGTCAGGAGCCGTTCGATGAGTTGGTTCATCCCCAAGTGTTCATCCGACTCTCGGATCAGAATCAGACCTCCATCCGATGTCACCCGCGACCCTTGGAAATCGACTTTCAGAAACCCATTGAAACAGAACTGAAACGACCTGTTTTGCTTTTCACCCACTGGGTGTATGTCCTCCCTAGCGTGTTTCTCACCTCGGAACCCTCATGGATAAAGGCGCCGGAAAGCATCAGAAGCCTAGGTCCGTCACTGCTAAAATGGAAATCCGGTGTAATGGCAGCATCTCGTGACCGGGAGTGTTCCATATCGGTTTCGATCCGGCAAAAGAACGGGAGGTGCGATGGCGCGGGTAACGCGGCGGACGTATATGGAAGGGACGCTGGCGGCGATGGCCGGCGTGGGGGCGGCGCCGGCGGCGGGGCCGGGCGGTCCGGTGCGGAGGACGGCGGCGCCAGGGCAGGCGCACATCCAACTGGCGCTGATGTTGAGTTTGGAACAGCCGTCACGCTTGCGGTTGGCGCAGCAGATGGGCGTGACCCACGCGATTGCGGGAGTGGGTGGCGCGCTGAGCAAAGTGCGGCCCGAACAGTATGTCGAGACGCTCGCGAAGATCAAGTCCGATTTCGGCGCGGCCGGGTTTACGATCGCCGGGGTGGAGAGTCATCCGGTATCCGCGGAAAAGATCATGCTGGGCCTCGCGGGCCGCGACGAGGAGATTGAAAATTACAAGGCGGCGCTGGTGGCGCTCGGCCGCGTGGGGATTCCAATGGTCTGCTATAACTTCATGGCGGGCATCGGGTGGTATCGAACGAACGTGAATCTGCCGGAGCGCGGCGGCGCGATTGGAAGCGCGTTCGACGCACGCGCGGCGGAGCGGCAGGGGCCGACGCAGTGGGGCCGGGTGAGTGAAGAGACGATTTGGCGGAACATGGAATATTTCCTGAAGGCCGTGATTCCGGTGGCGGAGAAGGCGCAGGTGAAGATGGCGCTGCATCCGGACGATCCGCCGATTTCGCCGTTGCGCGGCGTTGGGCGTATCGTGACAAGCGCGGCGAATTACCGGCGGGTGATGCAGATTGCGCCGAGTCCGGTGAACGGTGTGACGTTCTGCCAAGCGAATTTCAAGGCGATGGGAGAGGACATTGAGGCGCTGGCGCGCGAGTGGTGCGGGCAAAAGAAAATCTACTTCGTGCATTTCCGCGATATCCGCGGAACGCGCGCGCATTTCGAAGAGACCTTCCACGATAACGGGCCGACGGACATGGCCCGGATGCTGGCGGCGTATCAGGAGGCCGGTTTTGAAGGACCGATTCGTCCGGACCACGCGCCGACGATGGAGGGAGAATCGAACGACCGTCCGGGATACGCGATGCTGGGGAAGATTCTGGCAATCGGGTATATGAAGGGGATTCTGGATGGGCGGGGAATTCCTTACGCTTGAGGCAGACCTGGTTGGAAGAGAGAAATGCCGGCGATGCCGGCCGCTCCGGCGGCTATGCAGGCGGACGCGTTTTGTTCGGTGACGCCGCCGAGGGCGAAGACCGGGATGGTGACGCCGCGGGCGGCTGCCGATAGGAGCGAGAGTCCGCGCGGTGTGAGATTGGCGGACTTCGAGAGCGGCGCGAACACAGGGCCGAAGACGGCGAAGCTGGCGCCCTCGCCGTCTGCGCGAAAGACTTCATCGAGCGTGTGGCAGGAGACGCCGATCAGAAATGGCGCGGGCGCGATAGCGCGGAGACGGGCGGGCGGAATGGAATCGGCGGGCAGGTGGACGCCGTGCGCTCCGCAAGCCAAGGCAACATCGGCGCGAGTGTTCACCAGGATTTTGGCGCCGTCGGGATTCGAGAGTTGGAGAGCGCGGCGCACTAACCGGGCGAGTTCGCGGGTGGGAAGATCTTTCTCGCGAATCTGCACGTATGCTGCACCGGCGGCTAGATTGCGGGCGATCGATGCCAGTAACGGCTCGACGCCGCCCGCACGGGTACGGCTGGTGATGTAATAGCGCAACATTTACTAAAGAGTACGCGCAAAACGGGTGCGGCGCGAAGCGGTTCCTGTCTCCGATGGTGGTGCGCGCCGCACCCTTTGCGCTACAGAGCCCGCAAGGAGTCCCGGGGGAATTCGATCAACCACTCCTTATTGTGCTTTTGGTTTTCGTACTCCGCGCGGGAGACGATGACGGCGATGCCGCCTGAAAACTCCAGGCGCATTCCTTGCGGCCGGTCGACGACGCGCTCCAGTTGCGCGGGAATCTGATTGAGGCCGGGTTTGCCGTTGCGCGCCGCAACTGTGAGAACCTCAGGCCGCACGCACAGCCAGATGCGATCGCGGAGCAGGCGGCCGGGAAAATACGAACCGGTCAATTCGAACTCGCCGACGCGCATGCGGCTGAGATTGCGGGTAGGATCGAGCGCCAGAATTTCGGCCGGCAGAAGGTTGAACGAGCCGAGCAAACGTGCGACCTCGACGTTGGCGGGCTGCTCCAGCACCTTGCGCGGCGTACCGGTTTGCACAAGCCGGCCTTCGCGCATGACCAGCATGTCGTCGCCCAGTTCGAAACACTCTTCGAGATCGTGAGTTACCAGCAGGATCGGAGTGCCAAAATCTGCCCGCACCTGGCGCAGCACGGAATACAATTCGGCGCGTAACGGAGCGTCGAGGCCGCGGGCGGGTTCGTCGAGAAGGAGCAACTTGGGCGCGCCGATGAGCGCGCGGGCGATGGAGCAGCGCTGTTTCTGTCCGCC
>JBDTAT010000617.1:0-4501 GCA_039924505.1 Bryobacteraceae bacterium | reverse complement strand
ATCTGGCCGTCCACGCACACACGCATCAGAGGCGCATCGCGCTGTACCGCCTGCAACTCGCCTTCAAGCGTCGCGAGTTGCTCGCGCAACGGCCCCGCCCCGCCGCTATTTTCCGGAGCCGGAGCCGCCGCCCCTTCGCCGTTCGCCGCTCCTGCCGCGGCGCCCGCGCCCTGACCTCCCGCAGCGGCGCCCGCCGCTTGGCCTCCCGCCGTAGCGGCCGCCGCCTGACCTCCCGCCATCTGCTCCAGTTGCGCCCGCACTTCGCGGATTTTGGTCACCAGCGTCCGCTCTTTTTCAAACCGCTCGCGCAATTCCGCCAGACCGGCTTCCGTTCCGGCTCGATGCGTGGCGATCTCCGCCAGCCGTTCGGAGTGGTCGGCGCCCACCACCGATTCACGCTCCAACACCCGCTTCTGCACTTCCAGATCGTCAATCCGCCGCACCGCATCTTCAATCGCGGCCGGTATCGTATTCTGGCCCAGCGACAACCGCGCGCACGCGGTATCCAGCACGCTCACCGCTTTGTCCGGCAACTGCCGTCCCGCCAGGTAGCGGTGCGAAAGCCGCACCGACGCCGCCACGCCTTCATCCAGAATCCGCACCGCGTGGTGCTTTTCGAGCGACGCGACAATCCCGCGCAGCATCACCATGCACTGCGTCTCGGTCGGCTCCTCCACCTTCACTACCTGGAAGCGGCGCGCCAGCGCGGCGTCCTTTTCAAAGAACTTTTTGTACTCCGACCACGTCGTCGCGGCAATGGTGCGCAATTCGCCCCGCGCCAGCGCCGGCTTCAACAGATTGGCCGCGTCGTTCTGCCCCGCTTGTCCGCCCGCCCCGATCATCGTGTGCGCTTCGTCGATAAACAGAATAATGGGAATCGGCGACGATTTCACTTCCTCAATCAAACCCTTCAGCCGGTTCTCGAACTCGCCTTTGATTCCCGCGCCGGCCTGCAACAGCGCCAGATCCAGCGTCCGCACCGTCACGTTCTTCAGCGTCGGCGGCACGTCGCCCTGCGCAATGCGCATCGCGAAGCCCTCCACCACCGCGGTCTTCCCCACTCCCGCCTCGCCGGTCAGAATCGGATTGTTCTGCCGCCGCCGCGTCAAAATGTCGATCACTTGGCGGATTTCGAAATCGCGCCCCAGCACCGGATCGATCTTCCCGGCGCGCGCGTTCTCCGTCAAATTCACGGTGAATTGATCCAGATTCGGCGTCTTGCCGCCCGCTTTCCGGCCGCCTGCCGTGGCGCCCGCCGTCCCGACGAAAGCCGGCGCCGTGTCTTCCCGCGATCCGTCCACAATCGTGAGGAAATCTTTCTTCAGCGCCTCCGGCTCGATCTTTTGCAGCTCCTTGCTGAAGTCCCGGACAATGCGCGCCAGTTCCTCGTTGGTTACCAGCGCCAGCAGCGCAAACCCGCTGCGAATCTGCGTTCCACCGAATTCGATCGAGCCGGTCGTCCACGCCTCCGTCAGCATCTTCACAATCGACGGGCTGATCGACGGCGTCCGCGCGTTGCCGTGCTTCAGCTTATCCAGGCTTCGCTCCAACTCTTTCTGCAGCCGCGAGACGTCGATACCGTAATGATGGAAGATGCGCGCCGCATCCGTGTCCGCCGAATCCAGCAATTTCAGCAGGAAATGCTCTATTTCAATGTCGTAGTGCGTGCGCGCGAGGCACAATCCCGCCGCCGCTTCCAACGTCCCGCGTGTCGTGTCGTTCAGTTTTCCAATCAGAGATTTCAAGCTGACGCTCATGCTGTCCCTTTCCTAGATGGTCAAAATGGTGTCGCCCGGGTCCCTCGACATCGGCGCGGTTTTTGCCCACGACGACCATCCCAGGCGTGGCGCCGTCCCGGTCCGGTCGCCCAGTTCGCACCCGGGCACTTCGCCGCGTTTCAATATCAATTGTGCTTCAAACCGGATTTCGTCGCCGCCATAGAGGCGCAGCAGCCACCGCAGCGGTTCATAGGCGCTCCCGGTCGGCAGAAAATCCAGGTATTCATCGAGCGTCAACGGACCGAGCGACACCCGCACGCTCGATTGCTGATCCCAAATTTCGTCGCCCACAATGGCGCCCACTCCAAGCTGCTCGGAGTAGCCGGTTCCCTTGTCGAAACTGCATTGCGTGGCTTCGTCCAGCTTGTACCAGGAGCCCACCAGTTGCTCTATCTCCACCGGCACATCGAAGTAGTCCCACAGAATCTGCCGCAGCGCGGTTGCCGAACGCGTATGCAGCGACAACAGCCCGGAGTAAAATATCAACGCGTCGTCCGAAACCCCTTGGCGGTTCTCCAGGCCCTTGGTTCCCAGGCCGATCAAATCCAGCAGATGGTGCGAAAACTGATCGCGGTCGCCCCGCTCGTAGGCGATCGGGAAGCGGTATTTCTCCCACGCCTGATAGAACAGCGAGATCATGCGGTGGTTGAAAATGTCGAAGAAACTCTGAAGCGTCGAGTCCTTGGCCCGCAGTCGTTCCATGATCAGCTCGGTGTAATAGAGCGGCAGAACGCCCATCGGGCCGGTGAGTCCCATGAAATTCACCACCATCACCGGAGCCCCGGACTCGCGCCACTGAATCGCGTGAATCTGGCTGGCGGGGAACGCCATCGACGCGCGCACGCTAAAGCGCAACACCTCGCGCGCTGGGCTGACGAAGCGGCCGACCGGAGACCGGCCGGCGATCACGCGCTCCAGCATCCGCACTGCCTGAAAAAAATCGAACTCGTAGGGAACGCCGCGCAGCTCGCGCTCCATCGTCTCGTAACCCGTTACAGCAAAAGTTTTCGTCCCGCCCGGGGAGGCCATTCTTTCATTACCTCCTTTCGCTGCCGCGTGCGCGCCACAAGCTGGCTAAAGCTGTTGAGCGAAACGTACAAACTCAGGAACCGCTCCAGCACGCTGGCAAACAGGAACGCACCGCCGCCGACGAATTGTTCTTCGTCCAGTTCTATCTCGACCCGCGCTCCGCGGCAGAACGAGATTCCGTTTTCCGATATCACGCGCGCGAAGTGGCGCCGGCTGTCCAGGCGCGTGATGCCCTCGATCTGCTTTTCCAGGAACGACGACTCGGTGAAGTTATACAGCTTCAGAATTTCCTGCAGCGCGGTGCGGCCGTCCTCCACCAGCGACAGATAGTTCAGCGAAAGGTGCGAAATCAACCGCCATAGCGCGTCGCGGCCCACCGGCGGACGCAGCGTGTTCGTGGGCTTCAGCAGCGCGATAATCCGCTTGATGGCCGCTCCGCCCTCCAGCTCGAAATCGCCCTGCTCGTGTCCGAACGGCAGCCGCGCCGGTAGATCGCGGTTCGTGCAAGTGGTCCGCACCGTCAGCGTGTCTGCATCGGGACGAACCGGACGGCTCGACAGATTTACCATCGTCAGGTAAACGTCGGTTCCCTCGTCGTTCCGCCGGTTGCTGGCGCGGCGGCTGGTGGTCCAGAACGACTGCGCCTTTTCCCGCGGATTCGGGCCGGAGAATCGCACGTGCCGGTACGAGTAAAACGGCTGAAACGCGATGATTTCGTTCGACTGCGGATTCACGCTCACCACTTCGTCCACCGAAAACACTTCCGTGGCGTGGGGCCGCCGCACGTCCGGCGTCACCGGATACTCGAACTTGCGCTGGTCCATCAGAATCGGCTCGGCCGTCTGCTGAAACAGATTGACGATGGGCGTGCAGTTCAGCCGGAACGTCTTGGCCGATACGCCGAGCTCCAGCACCTGCCGCCGGTCCTGCTGTTCGAACTGGCCGATCAGAAATACAATTTCGGCGCGGTCCTTGAAGCCATTTGGCCACACCGCGTCCAGGCCCTCCAGGTCCAGGAAGAAGAACTTTTCCGGAAATGTGAAATACTCCTGCAGCAGCCGGTAGCCGATGAAGCTGCGGCGCGGGTACGGCAGCATGCTCTCGTCTTCTTCAAAGCCCACCGCGCGCAGCGCCTCGGGGCGCAGCGGCACCGGCCGCACCTTGGAGTTCGGCGTCGGATCGCGAATGAGTATCTGCACGCAACTGGAGCACAACAGCTCGTAGAGCGCGTGGACCAGATGGCTCTCGCCGCTCAGAAAGAACCGGAGCGAATTTACGCCCAGCTTGTCGAAGCCCGCATCGGCCGGCGCCCGCAGCTCCACGCGGACGGCCGCCACCGCCTCCAGCGATTTGATGGGCGGAGTCAGCCGGTCCGGCGTTTTCCATTCGCAGTCGGCCACGTTGATCGGCCAAACCGTCGTCTCGTAGCAGGTCTGAAACTGGCATGGGACCCCGGCCACCGGGCGCGAATTTAGCATCGATCCGCGCGCCACCTTCTGCGCGTTCGTCAGGCCGCCTTGGCCCGCATCCACGACGAATTGCACGACCGACATCGACGGCACCGGCCGGATGTAATGCGGATACAGAATGCTGAGCAGCGCCTCGGTAATTTCCGGAAAGTCGTCGTCGATTTTCAGATGGACGCGCGCCGCCAGAAAGGCGAATCCCTCCAGCAGCCGTTCCACGTGCGGGTC
>JBDTAT010000616.1:0-4322 GCA_039924505.1 Bryobacteraceae bacterium | reverse complement strand
CGGCCCCCGCCTTTAGAAAATCGCGGCGCGAACGGGATGCGTCCGAAGTGGTTGTGGAGCTGCTATTGGGTTCCATGACTTTTTATCCTATCCGATTTTCACGAACTTGGTTTGCCGTTGGCCCGGCGCGGTACACTGATCGGCGATGCCTGCTCAATGCTCCCGCCGTCAACTGCTCGCCGCCGCCGGCAGCGTTGCCGCCACCGCCGCCGCGCCGCCGCACATACTTACCATCGACGCGCACATTCATTTGTTCGATCCGGCACGTTTCCCATTCCACCCCAACGCCACCTACCGCCCGCCCCCGCAGCCGCTCGAACCCTACAGTAAATTCGTCAAGCAGGCCAAAATCGACCACACCGTGCTTGTCCACCCCGAGCCGTATCAGGACGATCACCGCTATCTCGAATATTGCTTCGCCCACGAGCCATCGCCTGGCTTCTTCAAGGGCACGTGCCTGTTCGATCCCATCGATCCGCAAACGCCCGCCCGCATCCGCGCGCTCGCCGAAAGAAATCCCGGCCGCATCGTCGCCCTTCGCATCCACGAGATGCGCAAACCCGGAACGCCGCCCACCACCTCCGGCGCCATTCACGACCGCGACCTGAAGTCGCCCGCGATGCGCGAAACCTGGCGGCATGTGTATCAACTGGGCCTCGCCATCCAGATGCACTTCATTCCCTATTATGCTCCCCAAATTGGAGCACTCGCCGCGCAGTTCCCCGCAATGCCCGTCATCCTCGATCACCTCGCGCGCGCCGGGCAAGGCACTCGCGCCGAATACGCTGAAGTGCTGAAACTCGCCCGCCTGCCGCGCGTCTACATGAAGCTTTCAGCGCTTGAATACTCTTCGCGCCAGCCGTTTCCCTATCGCGACGCCAAGCCGCTCGTGCGCCAGGCCTGCGACGCCTTCGGAGCCGATCGAATGATCTGGGGCGGGCTCGGCCACTCGCTCGCCGAATTCAAACAACAGTCGGAATTATTCGACTACATGCTGGATTTTCTCTCCGGCGCCGATCGCGCCAAAATCCGCGGCCTCAATGCCGCTACGCTCTTCCACTTCTGACTAATCCTACTTCGCCCATCGCAACACTTCGAACAAATCGTTGTAATCGTCGGTCCACATTCGCGGCGCCTTGCCGTCCCCAATCGCCCGCGCGCTTTTCGCCACTGCCGGCTGCGACAGAAATTCGCGATTGTGCGTCACCAGCACCCAATCCGCCGCCTCAATCGATTCGTCGTTGTCCGCTTCGGATGCAATCGACACCGCCGGATACCCGTAGAAATCGGCGAGCCGCCGCACCACCGGCGCCAGATCCAAAAACTGGTTCGATACATGCACGGCCAAAATTCCATCCGGTTTCAGATGCCGCCGATATAGCGCGAATGCCTCCCGCGTCAACAAATGAACCGGAATGGCATCCCCGGAAAACGCGTCCAGCACCAGCACGTCCCAGTTCTGCGGCGCCTCACCCGCAATCGATAGCCGCGCATCGCCCAGCGTCACCTCCACCTGCGCCGGCGTCTCACTCAAAAACGTGAACATCCGCCGCGCCACCCCCACCACCTGCGGATTGATCTCGTAAAAATGAAAAACGTCGCCGCGCGCGCCATACGCCGCCACCGTTCCCACGCCCAGGCCGACTACGCCCACGCGCTTGGGCCCGTTGCAGCACATCCGCAGCGCGAGGCCGACGCCCGATTCCATTCCGTAGTAGGTAGTCGGCGCCGGCGCTTTCCCGGCCGCCATGAATTGCGCGCCATGCTGAACCGTGCCGTGAAAGAGCGCCCGTACTTCCGCGCCGTTTCGCATTGTCTGCGTCACGCGCAGCGCCCCGTAAAAACTGCGCATCCGCGCCACCGTATTTTTGCGATACCCAGCCACCTGGGAGCCAAATACCACGCACATCGCAATCGTCACGACGGCCCAGAGCATTCGCTGCGGCCACCCCTCCCGCCAATTCAGCCACAGCGCCAGCACAGCCACAAAGATCAACGACGCCGGCAATTCGTAGACGCCCGCGAATACGCGCGGCGCCACCAGCCCCACCGCAATTGCGCCGACCGCCCCGCCCAGGGCAATTGTCAGGTAGAACGCAGTCAAGTGCTCTTCGGCCGGCTTCCGCGCGCCCAATTCGCCGTGACAGAACATGCAGCCCACAAACAAGCCCAGCGTGAAAAGCGGCGCCGCGACAATAAATGAGTCGCCCACCTGAATGTCGTATATCGCATATCCCACCGACGCGAGCGCCACCGCCAGCAATCGCAGAAACACTCCGCGCCGGTACCAGCGGGAACTCTCAAAACACAGGACGAATGTGATCAGATACACGGCCAGGGGCACAATCCACAGAAACGGAACCGCTGCGACATTCTGCGTAAGCTGATTTGTTGTCGCCAGCAGCAGCATCGATCCGCCCGCCGCCAGCGCCACCCACATGGCACGTTCCGCCCACATGGGAGCAGCCGTCTCCGCCGTCTCCACCACCGCTTCCCCGCTGCGACCGATCCACCCGAGCGCCGCGCACAAGACCGCGAACCCCGCAAATCCAAACGACCATAGGACATCCTGCAGTCGCGTCGGAATCCGCGGCTCAATCCATATCGGATAGGCAATCAGCGCCAGCAGCGATCCGAAATTCGCCAGCGCAAACAGCCGGTACGCCCGCTGTTCCGGCCACGCACGCGCATACCAGCTCTGTAGCAATGGGCTGGTGGCCGCGAGCAATAGATAAGGCAGCCCCAGCACCACCGTCAGCATTCCCAAAATCCGCCACGCCGGATCTTCGCCGGGCGCCGGTTTCCAGGAAGATCCGGGAATCGCCGGCAAAAGACACAGCGCCGCAATCAGCAGCGCCCCGTGCAACCCCGCTTGTATTGGCGGCCGCAGCCGATGCGCCACATAGTGAGCGTACAAATATCCGCCCAGCAACGCCGTCTGAAAAAATACCAGGCACGTGATCCACACCGCCGCCGACCCGCCAAACCACGGCAAAATCAACTTCGCAATGATGGGCTCAATCAGAAAAAGAAGAAACGCCCCAAGAAAAACCGTAGCGCCATATAACCAGAGCGCGATTCGGCCAGGCCTTCCCGCCGCGGCGCCGCCGGCGGCCGCACATTCTGACGCGCCGGAAGCCAACGTCGAATCACGCATATTCTTTCCATCCTAATCCGCCGCGCCCGCATCGTGGCGCACCGCGCAGTCTTCAGCTTGCTCTCCCCGCCCCAAACGCATTATCTTGGTTTCTTTCCCCTATGGACACTCCAACTCCTATCACAGTCGCGCATGGCGACGGCATCGGTCCCGAAATCATGGCTGCCACGCTGCATATCCTTAAAGAAGCCGGCGCCAATCTGGCCATCGAAACCATCGAGATCGGCGAGAAAGTTTATCTCGGCGGCAATACCGCCGGCATCGATCCCAGCGCGTGGGAATCGTTGCGCCGCACCAAAGTTTTCTTAAAAGCGCCCATCACCACGCCGCAGGGCGGAGGCTTCAAGAGCCTCAATGTAACCACCCGCAAAAGCCTCGGCCTCTACGCCAACGTGCGCCCCTGCGTCGCCTACCATCCCTTCGTCGACACCAAGCATCCCGGCATGGACGTCGTCATCGTCCGCGAAAACGAAGAGGATCTTTACGCCGGCATCGAGTACCGCATCAGCAACGAAGTCGTCGAATGCATCAAGCTCATCTCGCGCCCAGGCACCGAGCGCATCGTCCGCTACGCCTTCGATTACGCCCGCCGGCACAATCGCAAGAAAGTCACCTGTTTCACCAAAGACAACATCATGAAGGTGACCGACGGCCTGTTCCACAAAATCTTCGATGAGATCGCGGCCGAATACCCCGATATTGTCAATGAGCATTGGATCGTCGATATCGGCGCCGCCAAGCTCGCCGACACTCCCACTGTCTTCGACGTCATCGTCATGCCGAATCTCTATGGCGATATTCTCTCCGACGTCGCGGCGCAAATTGCGGGATCGGTCGGTCTCGCCGGCTCCGCCAACATCGGCGCCCGCTGCGCCATGTTCGAGGCTATTCACGGCTCCGCCCCGCGGCGCGCCGGACAGAACCTGGCGAATCCCTCCGGTCTTCTGCTCGGGGCCGTTTTAATGCTGGTTCACATCGGCCAGATCGATGCCGCCGCCCGCGTACACAACGCGTGGCTCCGCACCATTGAGGATGGCGTTCACACCTACGACGTCTTCTCGGAAGGCATCAGCCTGCAGAAAGTCGGAACCAGGGAATTTGCCGTTGCCGTTGCCGCCCGCCTCGGCCAGTCGCCGCAAACCTTGAAGCCGGTTCAGTACAAGCA
>JBDTAT010000615.1:0-10207 GCA_039924505.1 Bryobacteraceae bacterium | reverse complement strand
AAATCGACAAATTACGGCTCAAACGGCATAAGACTCACCCCAACTGGAACTACACCCTGCTGCCTCGTCACTCGTGATTCACAATCGCGACATCGTACATATTATTGTTTAGCAATCCCTAACTGCCGCGCGAACACGAGTCCGTCCATGTAGTCCGCCACGCTCGCCACTTCGATTCCGCCCCAGGCCGAAGGCAGCCGGTAACTGGCTTGAATTTTCCCGATGTAAGCGCGGTCAACAAAGCTTCTGCCCGTGGCATGGACGGGGTGTTGGGCTCGAGAAACAGAGCACCGATGACGCCTGGATCATTTTGACAGACCAACGCGGCCATACCGTATGCCGCGTATGGAACCCATCGGTGATTTCCATAGCGCCGGGCGATAACAGTTGCAATCGAGAACGCCGCTATGGTGTGACCAGACGGGAAACTTCCGTTTCCCTTGAAAAGTGAGCCTTTGCTTTCAAACCAGGAATCATAACGGTTCCCCGAGGGCGGGATGCCGGCCGGACTAACACGCTTTGGGGCGTCCTTCAAGACCGTCGTCAAAATCTCGCCGTCTCCCACGGCTTCACCAGCGAACAGCGCTGTGTGTTGCACTTTAGAGTCTTTCCGGATCAACCCGATGGCGTAAAGCGAGACCGGAGCCGCGATCGTGCCGATGACCGTGGCGTTGCCCGTAAAAATGTTGTTCAACCCATGAAATGACAAAGTGCGGCGGTAGTTCCCAGGATCGCCGCAGTTGGAATCCAGTGCTGCCCTTCGACGTGGCCGGCTGGAAAAGACCAAATTCGCTTCTGATCACTGCCAATATTGGGAAACAGCAGTTTCCAGGACACCGGCCGATCAAAAGCCGGCCCCGGCCGCTGGACTGAGGGTTGCGCCGGCGGCTGGGGGGAACCTGCGCGTGGTGTCTGATCAGGTTCAGTGGTTTGGCCTGCGACCTTCGGATGGGATCGCAAGCGTAGATAACACCAGCAACACGACGGCAAGCTTCATAAAGGATCCTCTCCTTGCGCGCTGATCAGGCGACGATCAGCAGGCGCAGGGTGCGGGGAGCCGGTTACCTTACGCTCTCGGGAAAACTTCTGGCGTAGATCCGGCCAGAACTCTTTCAGTATATTGGAAACCATGTCGACGCCGATCTGGGACCCGAGTTTCGACACCGCGCTGCCAACATCGCGTCCCTCCGGATAGTAAGCGGTCGAAATCGCCACCGCCGTCGAGTTTCCCACAATTTCCGAAAAGTTGAACTGCGCGCCACCGGAATCTGTGTGGGTCCAGAAAATCTGGCCCATCGCGTATCCGAGTCTTGACAATCCGCTTCCCGTACCCCGTCGAAAATACCGGGGATCCTGGTGAAGGAGGGTCGGGTAGATTGCCTCAGTCATGAAGTCGCCGATAACCAGATCCGCATAAGCTGTTCCGAAATACCGGCTGTACCCGGCTACTCCCTGCCCAAAGGAGAGGTCCGAATTCGTCAACTGCCCCTGGCCGGCGAATGCGGCCGCAAGAACCACCGTGCCCCGGTCGAAAGCGTCAGCCGTGGCGATTTTGAACTTTGCGTTCGGCGCGATCGGCTTGTAGTCGGTCAGAGTGGGAAAGGTCCGGTAATTCGGAATGATCCCTAAGATGCGCTTGTCGTTTGGTTTTGGCGGCTTGGACGCATCCGCCGGGTCACTGTTCTGGCCGCGTCCTGTGTGGCTAGAATCAACGGGCGGCGTTGGTTGGCTAAAGGACGGCACGGCAAAAAGAATTGGTGCCGCAAAGACTGGGAAAAATCGCAGACTAAGGCGATGGGATAAGCAGCCCATTAAAGTGGTGTGATGATGCCCGCCTCCGTTAGGTTTCCTCAAAATTGCTAGTGAACGTTCCGCTCAACGGGCTCACGGACTCTGACCGGGATCCGCAAAAACTTTAAATCGCCTATAAATCAGGTGTACGGCACAAACGTGGACGTTCTATCGATCGCCGGGGGCCGGGCCGGCCCGAGCCGCGACCGGAGGGAGCGGTCATTCTTTACCTTACCGCCTCGAACACGGCCATTGGTTCGCCCGGTTCATCGATAACCTGGCGAATGGCCGCTGAGACATGCTCCGGTTTTGCGGCCAGTCCTGCCTCTCGGCGGCTTGTATCCATCCCATACGGGGGCTGGTCCATCCGCCCTGCCGTCTCCGGTCTTTCCGCTAATTGCGTTCCCACCGCGCACTCCCCATAATAGACGCATGGCGTCCCGCGCTACCAAGTTGCTCGTCGCCGTTCTGGCATTCGCCGGCGCTGCGTTCGGCCAGCCGACCTACGCCAATCAGGTCTCGCGTGTGTTTCGCGCCAAGTGCGAAATCTGCCATCGCGATGGCGACATCGCGCCCTTCGCGCTGAAGGACTACGACACTGCCGCCGCCTGGTCCGCTGACATTCAAACCGTTCTCTCGAACCACACCATGCCGCCGTGGAAGCCGGTCGCCGGTTTTGGCGATTTCAAGAACTCCTTCGCTTTGACCGGCGACGAACGCCAGACGATTTTCGATTGGATCGCCGCCGGCATGCCCTTTGGCGATCCGGCCGATCTTCTCGACCCGTTGCCCGACCAGGGACCGTGGCCGCTCGGCGCTCCCGACGTTGTTTTGCAGATGCCTGCGCCCTTCACGCCGGCGCGCGGCGTCGATGTCTATCGCTGCTTCGTCCTCCCCTCCGATCTAGCGGCGCCAACATACCTCGGCGCCGTCGATGTCCAGCCCGGCAATCGCCAGATCGTGCACCACGTGTTGCTGTTTGTCGATACTACCGGCCAGGCGGCGCAAATGGACGGGCAGGATGGCTCGCCCGGTTACGATTGTTTCGGCGGTCCTGGCATCACGCTCAATCTGAACAGCACTCTCGGCGCTTGGGCGCCCGGACAGCGCGGCCAATTCCTGCCCGATGGCGTCGGCATTCCGCTGCCTGCCCACGCCACCGTCGTCATGCAGGTCCATTACCACCCCAGCGCCTACACCGGACCCGATCAAACCTCCGTTGGCCTCTATTTCGCGCGCAGCGATGTCGAGCAGCAGCTCTACATGATTCCCGTCCTCAACGACAGTTTCACCATCCCGGCTGGCGCGCCAAATTTTAACGTATCCACCAGTTTTCAGGTTCCCCCGCTGTTCGACGCCCATCTCATTTGGATTTTCCCCCACATGCACCTGCTCGGCCGCCAGATAAAAGTGGACGTGGTGAACCCGGACCAGACCACCACGCCGCTGGTCTATGAGGACAATTGGGATTTCAACTGGCAGGGCGCCTACACGTACTCGAGCGCCGTGCCCATAAAGGCCGGGTCCACGGTGAAGTTGAATTGCGCCTTCGATAATTCAGCGGATAATCCAACCAATCCCAACAATCCGTTGGTGGCTGTCGGTTGGGGTGAGCGCACCACCGACGAAATGTGCCTCGCCTATCTAGGCGTCACGCTCGACAACGAAAACCTGCTTCCGTTCGCCAAGCGGCGGCGCAAGTAGACGCCCTGCATGGCCGCGCCTGCTAACATCATCCGCCCACCCGGACCGCCGCATCGTCCTTTCTTGGGCCATCTCTTCTCATTCCGCCGCGACGCGCCGGAATTTCTGTTCGACGCCGGCGCCCGCTACGGCGATATCGTCTATTTCCGCCTTGGCCCGCAGCATATCTACCTGCTGAATCATCCCGACTATGTGAAGGAGGTTCTGGTAACCCAGCAGTCCAAATTCATCAAGAGCCGGATACTGCAGCGCTCGAAAATCCTGCTCGGTGAAGGTCTGCTGACCAGCGAAGGCGATCTGCATTTGCGCCAGCGCCGCCTAGTGCAGCCGGCGTTTCATCGCGATCGGCTCGCCGGCTACGGCGCCACCATGATCGCCTGCGCTACTCGCGCCGGTGACCGTTGGCGCCCCGGCGAAACTCTCGACGTCGCTCATGAGATGACGCGGCTTACTCTCGCCATCGTCGCCCAGACGCTGTTCAGCGCCGATGTCGAAGCCGAGGCCGCTGAAATCGGCCAGGCGATGACCGATATTCTCGGGCTGTTCAACATGCTGGTGATGCCGTTCTCCGAGCTGCTGCAGAAGCTCCCGCTGCCCGCCATCCGCCGCTTTGAAAGGGCCCGCGGCCGCCTGGATGCGACCATCTACAAAATCATCCACGAACGTCGCGCCAGCGGGGAGGACCGCGGCGATCTCCTCTCCATGCTCCTGCTGGCGCAGGACGAAGATTCCTCCGGCGGCATGTCTGATCGGCAGGTGCGCGACGAAGCGCTCACACTATTTCTCGCCGGCCACGAGACCACCTCGAACGCGCTCACCTGGACCTGGTATCTGCTCTCGCAGCATCCGGAAGCCGAAGAGCGCATGCGCGCCGAACTCCGTCGCGTGCTCGGTGGCCGTCCTCCCACCGCCGGGGATCTTCCGCTGCTCACCGATACCGGCCGGATTTTCTCCGAAGCGTTACGTTTGTATCCGCCGGCTTGGGCCATCGGGCGCATGGCCGCGGTCGATTGCGAAGTGGCCGGCTACACGATTCCCGCCGGCTCCATTCTTCTCGCCAGCCCATATGTGATGCACCGCGATCCGCGCTATTTCCCCGATCCGCATCGCTTCGACATGGATCGCTGGACGCCGGAAGAGGCCGCCAAGCTTCCGAAATTCGCCTACTTTCCTTTCGGCGGCGGCGCGCGCACCTGCATTGGCGACCGCTTCGCGTCCATGGAAGGCGTTCTACTGCTGGCAACCCTCGCGCAGCGTTGGCGGCTTAAACTTGTCCCGGGCCATCCCGTCGCCCATCGCGCCGTCATCACTCTGCGCACCAAACACGGGATGAAGATGACCGTTCATTCCGCTACTGCCCCCGGTGAAACTCATCCCCCGAATTCCATTGCGGCAGCGCATCCCGATTCGCCACCATCTCGTTAATCAGGAAACCGAAGCGCGCCATCTGCTCCATTCCCGCAAAATCCCAATCGTCGTGGTATTCATCCGACGGCTGGTGGTAATGCTTGGAATTGAACTCCTCAAACACTTTGTCGCCATAGCCCGCCGGCTTCCCGAAGAAATCGTTGCCGCCATCGATGGAGAATGCCGGAATTCCCGCGCGCGCGAACGAAAAATGATCGGAGCGGAAATACGTGCCTTGTTCCGGCCGCGGATCGGGCTTGATTTCCAGATCCATCCGGCGCGCGGCTTCCTCGACCACCGGCCACGCAGTGGTTCGCTCCGCTCCATTCACTCCCACATCCCGCGTCCGGCCGAACGGATAGAACGCGTCGAAATTCAACGCCAGCGCGGTCTTCGATTCCGGTATCGCGGGATGCCGCGCGTAGTATTCCGAGCCGCGCAGTCCCGCTTCCTCCGCGGTCACGAAGATAAAAAGCGCGGAGCGCCGCGGCTTCAACGGCAATCGCGACCACGCGCGCGCAATTTCCAGCACAATGGCGCAGCCCGTCCCATTGTCCACCGCGCCGTTGTAAATCGCATCGCCGTTTACCGGCTTGCCGATGCCCAGATGGTCCCAATGCGCGCTGAAAATCACCGCCTCGGATTTCAACTGCGCATCGCTGCCCGGAATCTCGCCAATCACATTGCGCGAATCGATCGCGCGGATCTTGCTCGGGATGTGTCCGCGTATATTGAACCCGAGTGGAATCGGCAGGAAGTCCCGCGAGTTCGCCCGCTTCAACAGATCGCCAACCGTGTGTCCCGCCATCCCCGCCAGTTTCTCTCCGGCAGCCTCCGTCACCCAGCCGGCAAACGCCAATCCGGTTTCGCCCGCCGCCAGTTTCATCTCCGGATCTTCCTTGCCCCACGAGCTGCTCACCACGTCCCAGCCATAGCCCGCGGTCGGCGTCGTGTGAATCAGAATTGCCGCCACCGCGCCCCTGCGCAACGCCTCTTCATACTTGTACGTCCAGCGTCCGTAGTAGGTCAGCGCGCGCCCTCCGAAAAATTTCGGATCGTCCGACGGCGGTTCGTTCGTGAACATCACCAGCACCTTGCCGCGCACGTCCACGCCTTTGTAGTCGTCCCAGTTGTACTCCGGAGCGCTGATTCCGTGGCCAACGAAAATGGCCGGCGCGTCGAAATCGCTCTCGGTCCGCTGGCGCTCCGAGACTCCTACGAAATCGTTCAACCAGTGGAGCTTCAGTGTCTGTCCGCCAGCCTGCGCCGTAATCTCGGCGTGCGGCCTGGTCTCCACACCCACCATCGGCACATCCTGAAAATACGTGCCGTTATCGCCCGCCGGCTTCACTCCCGCCAATTCCAGTTGCGCCGCCAGGTACGCGCTCGCGAGGCGCCCGCCGCGCGTCCCCACGCCGCGGCCTTCCAGCAGATCACTCGATAAAAATTTCACGTTCGCGCGCATGCGCGTTCCCGAAATCTCCGTCATCTGCGCGAATAGCGAGGCCGCGACGCCAAATAGCAGAAGTTTCTTCATTTCAGCAACACTGTAACACGCGCGCTACAATCTACCAATGACGAATTATGTCCGATTCGCGCACCGCGATGCGGTGGCCTATGGCATTCTCGAGGGCGGCGCCATCCGCGAGATCCGCGGCACGCTGTTCGGCGGCCTCCAGCCCTCCGGCGCCGAATACAAGCTCGATGAAGTGGAGCTGCTCTACCCCTGCGAGCCGCCGAAAATCCTGGCTGTCGGCCTGAATTATCGCAGCCACTTGCACGGACGCACGCCGCCCGCCCATCCCGAGATCTTCTACAAACCCGTCAGCGCGCTCCAGCATCCCGGCGGGCCCATCGTCATTCCGCCCACTGCCGCAAACGTCCACTACGAAGGCGAACTGGTAATCGTCGTCGGCCGCCACGTCCGCAACGCCAGCCCCGAGGAAGCGCGCGCCGCCATCTTCGGCGTCACCTGCGGCAACGATGTCAGCGATCGCGATTGGCAGAACGGCCCCGCGAAGGACCTGCAATGGTGGCGCGCCAAAGGGTCCGACACCTTCGCGCCCCTCGGTCCCGTCATCGCCACCGGTCTCGACTACGGCAATCTCGCCATCGAGACGCGCCTCAACGGCAACGTCGTCCAGAAGCAATCCACCTCCGACCTCATCTTCGATTGCCCGTCCATCGTCGGCTTCATCAGCCAGTTCGTCACACTCGTGCCAGGCGACCTCATCTATACCGGCACACCGGGCGCAACGTCGAAGATGAGTCCCGGCGACATCGTTGAAGTAGAGATTGAAGGCATCGGCGTGCTGCCCAATCCCGTCGCCGTCGGCGCGGCCTGAGTCACGCTAGCGAAACGTCATCAGCTTCTCGTCATCGACGTGCGGCAGCGCGTTGAATGAGTCCAGCGTGAATCGCCCGCCGCTGAACACGAACGTCGTCAGCGACGTATTGCGCACCCGCCAGTTCAGCTCCAGGAATGCGCGATCCGGCGCGCCGAGCGCGGCCGCCACCAGTGTGCCGACCGGTCCGCCGGAGGTGAACGCAACCACGCGCCGCCCAGCCGGGCCAGCCATCATCTTCGCCAGTCCGGCGCGCACGCGATCCCGGAACGCAGGCCACGTCTCCAACGCCCGATCGCTCGCCGGCCCGTCCACCCAGCGCGTCATGGAAACCTCAAAAACGCGCTGGAACTCACGTGCGTCCGCCGGAATCGCTTCCCCCGCGAACACGCGTAGCACCCCGTCGGCATCGTACTCGTTGAGTTCCGGCAAAACGCGCGCATTCGCCCACGACCGCCCGGTCTCCCCATACGCCTCCGCAACAGCGCGTTCCGTCTCACGATGGCGGCCCAGCGATCCGGTGTAAACTTCGTCAAACATCTCCCCGCGCCCGCCCCAATAAGCCGCCAGCGCCCGCGCCTGTTGCCGGCCTATCTCTGTTAGCCGGTCCGCCTGCGCCTGCCCGTGGCGCACCAGCGTCAACGTGCTCATCGCGCCAATTCGCCCCGCGCAATACTCTCCAGATGCACCTCGTCGGGACCATCCGCCAGCCGCAATGTGCGCGAACTGGCCCACGCGGCGGCAAGATCGAAATCATCCGACACGCCCGCGCCACCGTGCGCCTGAATCGCCCGGTCGAGCACTCGCAGCGCCACGTTCGGCGCCACCACCTTGATCATCGCGATCTCCGCCCGCGCCGCCTTGTTCCCCACCGTGTCCATCATGTAAGCGGCCTTCAGCGTCAGCAACCGCGCCTGCTCAATCTCGATGCGCGACTCCGCAATCGCCGCGCGAATGGTCCCCTGCTCGGCCAGCGGCTTGCCGAATGCCACCCGCGCCTTCACACGCCGGCACATCGATTCCAGCGCCCGCTCCGCCACGCCGATCAGCCGCATGCAATGATGAATGCGCCCCGGACCCAAGCGCCCCTGCGCAATCTCAAACCCGCGCCCCTCGCCCAGCAGCAGGTTCGACGACGGCACCCGCACATTCTCAAATACAATCTCACCGTGTCCATGCGGAGCATCGTCGTAACCGAATACCGTCAGCATCCGCCGGATGGTCACTCCCGGCGTATCGAGGGGAACCAGAATCATCGACTGCTGCTTGTGCCGCGCCGCCTTCGGATCCGTCTTGCCCATGAAGATCGCGATTTTGCAGCGCGGATCGCCCGCTCCCGACGACCACCACTTGCGCCCGTTCAGCACATAGTCGCCGCCATCCCGCGCAATGCTCGACTGAATGTTGGTCGCGTCCGAAGACGCCACGTCCGGCTCCGTCATCGCGAAACACGAGCGCATCTCGCCCGCCAGCAGCGGCTTCAGCCACCGTTCTTTCTGCTCCTCCGTGCCATAGCGCGCCAGCACCTCCATGTTGCCCGTATCCGGCGCCGAGCAGTTGAACACCTCCGGCGCTATCGGCGAACGGCCCATGATCTCGCACAGCGGCGCATACTCCAGATTCGTCAGCCCGGCTCCGTTTTCATGGTCCGGTAAAAATAAATTCCACAATCCCCCCGCGCGCGCCTGGGGCTTCAGCTCTTCCAGGATCCGAACCGGTTTCCAGCGGCCGCCCTCGCCGATCTGCTGCCGGTAGACGCGTTCATTCGGATAGATGTGCTCTTCCATGAACGCCGTCAAGCGCGTCCGCAATCGTCGAACTTTTTCGGAATACTCGAAGTTCATATGCGGCTATCTCCCGGTGAACCGGGGCGCGCGCTTCTCAAGAAAATGCGCCACGCCTTCCTTGAAATCCTCGCACTGGAGACTCCGGTTCATCTCGCCCTCGGAGACCTCGAACGCCTCCTCCAGCGTCAGGAACATCGCCTCATACGCCTGCCGCTTCATCACGGCCACCGACCGCGGCGACACTTCATTCGCCAACATCGCCGCATACGCGCGCACGCCATCGAGGAAGCCATCTTGCGGCAGCACCCGGTTCACCAGTCCCATCCGGAGCGCCTCGGCCGCATCCACCAGCCGCGCCGAAAACAGCAGATCGAACGCGTTCGCCGGACCGATCAACCGCGGCAGCATCCACGCCATTCCGTATTCCGCAATCAGCCCGCGCCGCGCAAATGCCGTGCCGAACCGCGCCGTGTCCGAAGCAAATCGCAGATCGCAATAAAGCGTCAGAATAAATCCCAGCCCGACCGCCGGACCGTTGACCGCCGCAATCACCGGTTTCAAAATGGAAGGGAAATAGGAATATTTCCGCTGAAAATCGGCGCGAATGCCCTTTTTCCGCGCCCCTGCCTCGCTGTTCCTCAGCGAGTGTCCGTCCAACTCCCCCGGCAGCCCGTCCGCGGCAATGCCGCGCAGTAACGCCATATCTGCCCCAGCGCAAAACCCCCGCCCGGCTCCAGTAAGGATGATGACGCGCACATCCGCATCGCCCTCGGCCGCCGCCATCGCCTCCCGCACCTCCCGCTCCATCGTTGCGGTCCAGGCGTTCAGCTTGTCCGGCCGGTTCAACGTGATCGTAGCAACCCGATCCCGCACCTCATAAAAAATTTCCTCGTGAGCCACGCGCCCTCCTTCCGGATGCAGTATACCGTAGCGGCGCATGCACCCCCAGAGCGGCATTACAAACGGCGTTTAAGGGCTCACCATGAAATAACCATAGGATCGGCTCTTGACCCGGCGTAGCCGGAACCAAACAGGGGCGCTGAGAAGTTCTCGGCAACCGCTCCCCGACGGCGAGCGGCTCGATAGGCGATTCGCAGAAGTTCGAGGCGCTCCCGGCGTGCGCTGAAGGTGCGTAAACGTTGGCGAAAACACGCAGGCTACACGTTTTTCGGA
>JBDTAT010000614.1:0-2932 GCA_039924505.1 Bryobacteraceae bacterium | reverse complement strand
TCAGTGCAGCGCTGAGTCCGAACCACGCGGCGAGGATGAGGACGGTGAGGGTCCACTGAACTTTCCCCGCATAGCCGCCGCTCCACAAGATGACAAGCGAGACAACGACGGCGGGCAGGCCGGCGACGAGAGACATCAGCATGACCCGCTGCTCGTGGACCAGCCGGGGAAATTTCATGATTTATATTACGGTGCATGGGCCGTGCTGTGGGCGCTAACCGCCCGGCGATGACGCCACTGCGCGCATTTGCACGCCTCGCGCCCGTGCGAATTAGAGTCTCTGTCAGGTATTCGCCTGATTTGCCATCCGGCACGCTTACTTGATTCTGGAGTTACATGATTGTCAAAAAGGCTGGGAAGGAGTGCGTCTCACAGGCGGCGCCGCGCACGAGTTTTGCGCCTAGTGGCTTACTGCGGGTCATTTTCCCGCTCTGCCTATGCTTGCAGGTGTGTCCCAACCTACTGGCGCAACGCCCGCGAATCCTGGATAAATTCGATGAAAACCGCCGCAGTACAATCCATGGGAACGTCCATCCAAAGGCGCTGCCACAGTATGATCGGGGCCCGGTGGAACCTTCGCTGAAATTGGGTTACATTTCTCTCAGCTTGAAAAAATCGAAAGATCAGCAGGCGGATCTCGACCGGTTGCTTCAGCAACAGCAAGATTTGGCCTCGCCGTTGTTCCACAAGTGGCTTACACCGGAGGAATACGCGGATCGATTCGGCCTCAATCCGGACGATACCGGCAAGATCGCCGACTGGCTTCAGTCGAGCGGCTTTACGATCATCCAGGTGGCGCGGGGGCGCGATTTTATTGCGTTCAGCGGTACTGCGCGCGAGGTTGATCGTGCGTTCCGAACTTCGATCCATTCCTATCTTGTGGACGGCACAAAGCATTACGCGAACGCAACTGCGCCATCGGTTCCCGAGGCATTTTCCAACGTTGTTTCGGGCATCCGTGGACTCGATGACTTTATTCCCAAGGCCCCCAAAAGGGCACAGCCTTTGGCTCCCAACTTCATTTCGCAGCGACTCGGGGAGAACGTATTAGCGCCTGACGACCTCGCCGCAATTTATGACATCGTGCCGCTTTACCAAAACGGTTTCGACGGCACGGGTCAGACACTTGTGGTCGCGGGTCAGACTAACATCGATCTGACGGATATCCGGGCATTCCGTCAGTCTTTCAACTTGCCGCCGAACGAGCCGCAGTTGGTGCTGGTGGCTGGCTCTCCGGATCCGGGGATATTGTCGGACCAGCTTGGGGAAGCGGATCTCGATCTGGAATGGTCGGGGGCGATCGCCAGAAACGCGAAGATTGTATTTGTCTACTCGAAAGATGTGTCTGTTTCCGTTCAATATGCCATCGACAACAATCTTGCCCCGGTGATCACTCTCAGCTATGGCGGTTGCGAGGCACTACAAACGCCGGTCGTCGCGGGCTGGCAGGAGGACCTCGCGCAAAAGGCTAACTCCGAGGGTATTACGTGGATCGCTTCGTCCGGGGACTCTGGTGCGGCAGGCTGCGAGAAAGATGCAGGACCCGAGACGAGTGCGACCACAGGACTGAGCGTCGTGCTTCCTGCCAGCCTGCCTGAAGTAACCGGCGTCGGAGGCACCGAATTTTCGGATTGGGGAGGCGGCTATTATAACGGCGCCCCTGGTCCCAACCTCGGAACCGCGTTCTCCTACATCCCTGAAACTTCCTGGAACGACTCCATTCTGCTGCCAGCGCGACGTTCCCGATGTAGCGTTCACCGCATCCGGAGGCCAAGCTCCTTACCCAATAATAAGCGGCGGGCAGCCCCATGCGGTTGGGGGAACCTCCGCGGCGGCGCCGGTGTTTGCCGGAATCGTCGTTCTGCTAAACCAATATCTTGCCACGGGCGGCTTGGGCAATATCAACCCGAACCTCTATGCCCTGGCGCAAAGTGTCCCTACTGTTCTTCACGATGTCACAACCGGCAACAACATCGTCTCGTGTCAGACGGCCACACCGAATTGTTCCAACGGAACGTTTGGATACACCGCCGGTCCGGGCTACGACCAGGTGACCGGGTTGGGATCGGTAGATGCGACGAACCTCCTTGCCAACTGGCCCACGCCATCGCGTCTGCAGATAACCGCACTTTCATCCGACACGCGAGTTGTGAGCGGCGGAAAGATCAACGTAAGCCTGACCGTCTCTAACACTGGGCAGACTAGCTCAGGACCATTTCAGATCCAAATATATTTCTCCGCGTCGACGGCATTCTCGTCCAACCGGACTGCTCTTGCTCAATGCTCAATGCAGGGCTTGGCGGCCGGAGCTACCACCTCCTGTTCCGGACCAGTAAATGTGCCGGCCGGCCTGCAACCGGGAACGTATTATCTGATTGCGGCAGCCGATATTCTCAACCCTCGCGTGTCGGATACAGGCCCCGTAACGATCACGCCAATCTCATGCACTTACTCGCTGTCTAACTCCAGCTTGCAGATCCCGGCCGCTGGCGGAACTACTTCGTTCACCATCAACACGCAAGCCGGCTGTCAATGGAGCGCGTCGGCCAACGTCAATTGGCTCACAATTATTGGCGCCGCTACGGGGACTGGCTCGGGCACAATAGCCTTCAGCGCCGCTGCGGACTCAGGCGCGGCCAGGGCCGGAAGCATCGTTGTGGCCGGACAGCAATTCACCGTGAATCAAGCTGCCTACGTCAATGTCGGGCTACAAATCACGAACAATTTGGTATACCCGGTCAGCGTCTCCGCCAATGGAGCTGTGGTGGGATCGGTGAATGCGTCGAGCACGGCTTCGTTGACGATTCCGGCTTCCGCAACGCTCGTCGTCTCCTTCGAGTTGATCCGGCCAACGCTAAGCGGCGCGCCGCTGGGCGATCCGATGATCGGTTACTTCAACGCGATTAACAACCCGGCGGGCACGTATCTTTTC
>JBDTAT010000613.1:0-5309 GCA_039924505.1 Bryobacteraceae bacterium | reverse complement strand
CGCGGGCCTGGGGCGCACCGTGGCCCGCAACGCCGAGGTGATGACCGGCCTGGACGTGCTGGCGGACCAGCACTTCGCGCCGCTTCGCGGAATGCGCGTCGGCTTAATCACCAACCACACCGGATTGAGCCGCGGCGGGCGGCGGAATATCGACTTGATGCGCGCGGACGGCATCCAGATTACCGCGCTGTTTTCGCCGGAGCACGGATTCATCGGCGCCGAGGACCACGCCAACGTGGTGAATTCCCGCGACGCGGCCACCGGAATTCCCATCTTCAGCCTGTACCAGAAAGGGAGTTACCGGCCGACGCCGGAAATGCTGGCGAACGTCGATGTTCTGGTCTACGATATCCAGGACGCGGGCGCGCGGTTTTACACGTATTCCTGCACCATGCTGTACGCGCTGGAAGCCAGCGCCAAGGCGCACCTGCCGTTCTACGTGCTTGACCGCCCCAACCCGATTACCGGGGTTCACGTGGAGGGGCCGATTCTGGATAAGGACCTGGAGAGCTTCGTCGGCTGCTACGAAATGCCACTGCGCCACGGCATGACGTTCGGAGAACTGGCGCGCATGGTGAACGGCGAGCGCGGCCTGGGAGCGGACCTGCGCGTGGTCGCGATGAAGAACTGGCGGCGCGGCGATTGGTTCGACTCCACCGGCTTGGTATGGGTGGACATGTCGCCGAATATGCGAAGCCTGAATGCGGCCCTGTTATATCCCGGTCTGGCAATGCTCGAATCGAACAAGAACTATTCGGTCGGCCGCGGCACGGATGCGCCATTTGAGCAGATCGGGGCCGATTGGATCGATGGACAGGAGCTGGCGACCGCGCTGAACGCGCGATTTATTCCGGGGATTCGGGTTTATCCCACCCGATTCCGTCCCACGTCGTCGAACTTCGCCGGAAAAAGCATTGGGGGCGTCCGCTTCGTGATCGCGAACCGGGAGGCGCTCAATAGCGTCCGCCTCGGCATGGAAATCGCGCACGCGTTGGAACAACTTTACCCCGGCCGGCTGAATTGGGAGTCCACGCGGTTCCTGATCGGCAACCGGGCCGTTCTCGACGCCCTTCGGCAGGGCGGCGATCCACGGACAATTCAACTCAATCTGGAGGAACCGATTCGCGGCTTCCTCGCGCGGCGGCAGAAGTATCTGCTGTACTAGCCGCCCGCCGTGGCAATCGAGCCCAACGGTAACGGAGCCGCTTCCTCCCCTATTTCCGGCCAATCCGTAAATTAATCCGACGAAGGTTTTGCGTCCTTCTGTTTATTCTTGCTGCCGGGGGGGCGGCCGCGGCGTTTCACTTCGGCCGTCATCCAGGCCGGTGGCCGGCCGCGCCGCTTGCCGCGGCCGCGCGCCAGGCGTTCAAGAGTCATGATCGCTTCTTCCAATTGTTCGCGCTCTTGACGCAAATCCGTCAGCATCTTCATTACATCCATGGATTGGCTCCGTTCATTATCGACGTTCCTCCGGAGCGGCCGCAGTTCTGATTTCAGAACGGGACAACCACTTCCGCAGATTGCACATAAGCAGTTTTAACCCATTTGAATTAGCTTTTCAAGACCCTTGTTCCGATTTCAGAACAAAAACTTCTCAAAAAGTCTTCGAGGACGGAAATCGTACTAGGTTCCACCGCGCGATTCGCGCGGCCTTAATTATACCAAACGGCGCCGTTTCCAATGAAAATAAAAGGGAACGCCCGCCAATATCAGCGCCAAACCCATCAGCGATTCGCGCGGCGAGGCTACCAAAGTGGAAAAAAGCAGCGCGACAGCGGTTAGAACAAAAAGAACTGGTACCACCGGATATCCGGGTACCCGGTACGGACGCGGTAAATCCGGGAGTTTCCTCCGTAACACGATAACCGCGGCGATGTTCATGGCGTACAGAATCCAAATCGCGAAGATGACCAGCGTATAAAGCTGCTCGTACCGGCCGCTTAAGACCAGCACGCAACCCCAGCCGCTGAGCGCCAGAATGGAGACGCCCGGCGTGCGGTATAGCGGATGGACGCGCGCGACGGAGCGGAAAAAAAGACCGTCGCGCGCCAATGCGTAGGGAATGCGGGAACCCGAGAGAATAGAGCCGTTAAGAGCGGCGAATATGGAAATCAACGCGGCCACGCTGACCGCCCCCGCGCCGGGCGCGCCGAGAATCTTGTGCATCATGGCGGCTGCCACGCGATCGCTCGCGGCCACCCCGGCCGCCGGCAGAACGTAGAAATAGGCAAGATTGGTGGCGACGTAAATGGCGATGACAATCGACGTTCCCAGCGTGAGCGAAAGCGGTAGATTCCGTTGCGGATTCTTGATCTCGGAGCCGACAAAGGTCAGATTAAACCAGCCATCGTAGGCCCACAGAGCGGCCACTAGCGCGGCGAAGAAACCCATCAGACCGGAGACCGCCGGAACGGAGGAGCGATAATTGGCGGCGTTTCCCATTCCGCCGAAAATGCCGATCAGTATAATCGCGAGAATCAGCGCGATCTTGACCCCGGTGACAGCCACCTGCACTCCGCCGCCGAAGCGAACGCCAAAATAGTTGACCATTGCCAGCGCCAGAATCACGGCGATCGCGATCAGTTGGCCGTACCGGATTTCAAGCGGACCCCCATGGGGGCCGATGGGCAACCGGAGGGTATAGAGCGCCCGGTCGAGCGCCGGAAAGAAATTCGCCAAATAGTAGTAAAATGCCGTGCCGAGAGTGGCTATCGACCCGCTCTGCGCCACCCACATCATGGTCCAGCCATACACGAATCCCCAAAACGGGCCGTAGGCTTCGCGCAAATATACGTAACCGCCGCCCGCTTCCGGCATGGCCGCGGACAATTCGGATGCCGTCAAAGCGCCAAACAACGCCAATATCCCGCCCACCACCCAGACGGCAAACACCATTCCTGGCGAACCGACCTGCAGTATCATCTCCTTGGGAACCAGGAAAATTCCGCTGCCGATGGTGGTTCCAACCACGATGGCGACCGCCGCCCACACGCCCAGATCGCGGCGCAGCGTGGCGCCCCCCGAAACCCTCGATTCAGTTTGCAAGCTTATCCTTTTCCCGTAGCAGGACGGAGAACGCGCAACCCGCGAAAAATGTAAACGACGTGCCAATCAAGACATACCATGTCCACGCAATGCCGGTAAAAAACTTGATATACAACATCAAAATCAAGCCCGCGCTCATCGCCACCATGGCGGCGCGTTCGTGAACGTGGCGCGTGAGCAGGCCCAAAAGAAATACTCCCAGCAGAGAGCCGTAAAGAATGGAGGCGATCGACAAGCCGGCCTCCAGAACCGATCCCCAGTGACGCGCCACCAGAGCGATCGCGAATAGCACGGCGCCCCAGGCGACCGTCGCCCAGCGGGCCAGAAACAAATCGCCCGCGTCGGTGCCTCGTCCAGCGCCAGTGAGCGGCTTATAAAAATCCATGATGGTGGTCGAAGCCAAAGAGTTTAGAGCGGCGCTTAAATTCGACATTCCCGCCGCGAGAATAGCGGCGATCACCAGGCCGGCTGCCACGGGCGGCAGATTGTGCCAGACAAATTCCGGATATATGCGGTCGGCGGGAGACGGCGCCGCCAGGCGCAGGTCCCCATAATGCACGAAGAGGCAGACGCCAATCACAAGAAACAGTGTGAACTGGAAAAAAACCACCGCCCAACTGGAAAACAGAGCCATCCGGCTTTCGCGTTCGTTGCGGGCCGCCAGCAGCCTCTGCACCATCAATTGCTCAGTGCCATGACTGGCGGTGGTTAGAAAGCATCCGCCCAACACGCCCGCCCAGAAGGAATACGTTCGACTGAAAAATTCGGAGGTAAAGGCGAAACGGAAATCGAAAATCTGAAATTTATGGGCGGCGGCGGCGATGGCCGCGACGTGATGCCAGCCGCCCGGAATCTCCCGCAGAATGACGGCGAAACTCAAAGCCGCGCCAGCCACGTAGAGCAGCATCTGGACCACATCTGTCCAAATGACCGCCGTCATTCCGCCCTCGAACGTATAGACCAGCGTCAGGCAGACGATAGACACAATGGAAAGAATTTCGCCGGCGCCCAGCACGATGGAGACAATGATGGAGATGGCAAATACCCGCACGCCCTCGGCCAGGGCGCGCAGCAGTAGAAACGTGCCGGCGGTCAGCTTGCGGATGCGCGGACCGAAACGGTGCTGCATCAATTCATAAGCCGTGTACATTTCACCGCGAAAATAGGCGGGCAAAAACAGAACCGAGATAATGATGCGGGCGAACAAATAGCCCAACACTACCTGGAGAAAACCCATATTGCCCTGGAAGGAAAGCGCCGGCGTGCCGATGACGGTCAGGGTGCTGGTTTCCGCCGAAACAATCGATAGCGCGATAGCCCACCAGGGCGCGGTGCGGCCGCCAAGGAAATAATCCTTTAACGTTTTCTGCGACGAGCGGAAGCGCGCGCCGAACCACGTGATACCCAGCAGGTAGAGGGCGATGACGGCCAGATCGAGCCAGCGCATGAACTCCCCAGCATACACGCAAGCGGGCGGCCGATTATTTTCGGACGGGGGCGGCGCGGGATCTCTTGTGAGAACCGGGTTCCACCGCAGTGCGCGCGCATAAGCGTCGATTGCCGCACCGGCGTTGAACCCCACCGCTGAGCTGGCACGCAGCCTGGCCCGCGCCGGCGGCGACCGGCGGCAATCCCGGCGTCAGTTGCGGCCGGCCGCGACCTGGAGTCCACGTTTCAGGCACGTCTTCGACCGCGGGATTCGGCGGATATCGGGTGGCCGCTTGCTTGCGCGCGCGGCTCAGCATGGGCCTTCCGAGCCGCGACCGCCAGGGAGTGCCCCATGGCCCCGCGGGCCACCAAAAGTGATGAAGACGCGGTGGGCCGGTCGCGTGAAATTGTTAATTTGGACCGCGTCTTCCACGGAGCAGTTGCCGATCGCAGGAAAACATCTTGCGGTCAAAGACCTGCCTCAGGACGGGAACTAGTTGCGGCTGGGCGGCATCTATCTGCGCATGGCGCAGACTCGCCCGGCGATCTGAAGTTGCGGCTCCGACTTTGATTCGGATATACTCCGCAGTTGCGAGTTCACTTGAAAACGTGCCGCACGCCGGAAGTAAATCGGACCGGACGGCGGGGCCGCCGCCGGGTGGCGCCGGTACGCTAAGCTAGAGAAACGCACACCAGTGCGGGCGGCGCCCATGCGAAGAGTTAAGATGGATGCCGGCGGGTGAGAGGGTATCCGGAAGCGATTGTGTAACGGGCGTCGTCCTACGGGCGGGCAGGGCCGATAAACTACCCGGGGAACTAGATTAGGGGAGGCATAG
>JBDTAT010000612.1:0-2958 GCA_039924505.1 Bryobacteraceae bacterium | reverse complement strand
ACGCGATCGTGACTTCGCTTGCCAGCAACTGGAGGGACGCCAGTTGCTCTTTACCCTGATTCGCTTCGCGTTGCAGATTCCGATAGCGGGTTCGCAGCGTTTGCACTTCGGTGCGGAGAGAATTATAGTTTGCTACCTTCCACGTCATGCGGATGTAGCTGGAAAGCATGCCGAACAGCGAAACGGAACCGAAGAGTGCGAGAAAAAGAACGACGTATAAGAATCGGTGCGGGATATGGACACGCCGCAATCGCCCATGTAACGAGTGAGCGAAAACGACAATAAAATACTGCTGTCGCATCGGATCTCCTTAATTTAATTCGGCACAGACTCCCGAAAACAGCAAGCTCCGAGGACCGTAGGCCGGAGAGTACCGCAGGACTACAGGAAGAAGATTAACGAATTTTTAGGATAGCGAATCCAGAGTCTTCTGTCAAGCATCAAATTTTGTTCCCGTTCCGATTTCCCCGGAAACCGCATGCCACCAGACCTGACTACTTACATCGCTCCCATGCCATGGCTGGCTTCTCTGCTAAACTGGTAACCGAAGCCTTTTCCCACGGGAAGCAACCACATTGAAAGTCGGATTCGTCAGTCTCGGATGCCCGAAGAACCTCGTCGATACAGAGGTGATGATGGGACAGCTTGCCGCGCGCGGGCACGAGCTTACGCCGCGGCCGGATGACGCCGATGTCATTGTCGTCAACACGTGCAGCTTTATCGATCCAGCGAAACAGGAGTCGGTTGACACCATTCTGGAGATGGCGGAGTTCAAGAAAACCGGACGCGCGCGAAAGTTGATTGTCGCAGGTTGTCTGGTGGAGCGGTATCGGGGCGAGATCCGGGCGAAAATGCCCGAAGTGGATGCCGTGATCGGAACCAATGAGCTGGACCGGATCGTCGCGGTATGCGAAGACGCGCTGTGCGAAGATGCGGACGCGGAATCGGCCGCGGCCGCGCCGTATCTCTATCATGAGTTGACTCCGCGCATTCTTTCAACGCCGAACCAGTACGCCTATATCAAAATTGCCGAAGGCTGCGACCACCCGTGTACGTTCTGCGTAATTCCGCAGTACCGGGGAAAGTTCCGCAGCCGGCATTTTGAATCGGTGGCGGCGGAGGCGGCCCGGCTGTTCGCACAGGGCGTCCGCGAGATCAATTTAATCGGCCAGGACACAACCTGTTTTGGCGAAGACCTCGGCATCAAAGACGGACTGGCGCTGCTGCTCGGGCGGCTGGCGGAGATCCCCACGGCGGCGGAGAAGTGGGTGCGGTTTCTCTACTGTTATCCAAACAAAGTCACACAGAAACTGCTAGACACCATCGCCGGACATGCGGCGCTGGTGAAGTACATCGATATGCCGCTGCAGCACGCCAGCGCTCGGGTGCTGAAGCGGATGAAGCGCGGGGCGTCGGGCGACATTTTCCTGAAACTGCTGGAGCGCATCCGCGCCACGATTCCGGGCGTGACCATCCGGACCAGCATGATTGTTGGCTTTCCGGGCGAGACGGACCGGGATTTCGAAACACTGTGCGAGTTTGTGGAGGCGGCACAGTTCGACCGGTTGGGTGTGTTTTCCTACTCGGATGAAGATTCGAGCGCGAGCTTCCAGCTTGACGCAAAGGTGGACGCGCGCACGATTTACAATCGCAAGCGGCGGCTGATGGCGGCGCAGCGCAAGATTTCGCGCGCGCACAACCGGGCGATGATTGGGCGTGAATTTCAGGTGCTGGTGGAAGGGCCATCGCAAGAGACCGATTTATTGTGGGAGGCGCGGATGGCGGGGCAAGCGCCGGAGATTGACGGCGTGTGCTACATCAACGATTTCGGAGAGCGGGCGCCGCGCACCGGACAATTCCGGCGATTGCGGGTGACGGAGGCGCACGACTACGACGTGGTGGGAACGTTAGTGGACACGCCTGCGGATAGCACTGTGCCGGCGCCGGCCGGCTTATTCCCGATTCTTGCGGCAGAGCGCAGGTCGACTGCGCCGGTGAGCCGCTGAAGGCTTCATGAAACAACCGCTTCCTCATGGCCGCGGCGCTTCAGTAACTGGCGCACAACGCAACGCGGCGGCAGCGTTTTTCCGGACTCGAATCAGGACGACGCCGCGTTCTGTGCGCCCCGAAGCAGGCGCGACTCTTCGATGAACTGTCCGATTTGCAAGAAGGAAGTCTCCCCGAACGGGCGCATCATGCCGTTCTGCAGCGAACGCTGCAAGCTGATGGACCTTGGCAACTGGGCGTCGGAGAAGTATGTAATCCCGGCGCCGGCCGGGACAGACCCGGAGGCCGGGGACACAAATGAAGGCGACGAATAGAATCGCCGCCGCGCTGGGGACGTGGTTTGGATGTGGATACGCGCCGAAGGGACCGGGGACCGCAGGCTCGTTGGGCGGACTGCTGCCGGCGTTTCTGCTGCACCGTTATGCGCGGTGGGAGCCGTGGGAGTTTGGTTTGCTCGCGCTGGCATTGTTCGGTCCGGCGGTCTGGTCCGCGCATGTCGTCGCCCGCGAGACCGGCCGGAAAGATCCGCAGATCGTCGTAATCGATGAAGTAGTGGGGCAATGGATCACGCTGGCCGGCGCGTCCCGGCTGAACTGGGAAAGTTGGCTGGCGGCATTCGCGCTGTTCCGGCTGTTCGATATCTGGAAGCCGTTTCCGGTGCGGCAACTGGAGGCGCTTCCGGGCGGCGCCGGCATTGTGATGGACGACGTGATGGCCGGCGTGTACGGAGCGCTTGTGTTATTCGCGGCCGGATGTTTCAATCTTTATTAGCGGACGTCATTGGCCGAACTTTTTAGGAACTGCGCAAAATAGTGTTTGAGCGGTGGCGGCGCGCGCCGCTCCCTTCGCGCTTTTAGGAGACATGGGAATTCGCAAAGAGTCCGCGGCACGGCCGGAGATCACGCAAGTCACGCCGCCGGCTGCTATTCCTGGCGGCGAGTTGCAGATCCG
>JBDTAT010000611.1:0-9532 GCA_039924505.1 Bryobacteraceae bacterium | reverse complement strand
CAGCAGGCGAATGGCGAGCACGTCGCCGTCCACCGGCTCGGGGTCGAGAGCGCGCCCCATCTGGAATACGTTATCGATGGCGATCAGCCCGCCCGGCCGGATGAGCTGCAGTGCGCGCTCGTAGTAGTGGTCGTAGTTCTGCTTGTCGGCGTCGAGGAACGCAAAGTCGAAAGCGTCTTTCTGGCCTTCGGCGAGTAGCCGGTCCAGAGTCGCGAGCGCAGGCGCGAGCCGCAGCTCGATCTTATTGGAGACGCCGGCCTCGGCCCAGTATCGCCGCGCGACGTTGGTATATTCGGCGCTGACGTCGCAGGCGATCAAGCGGCCGTCGGCGGGCAGCGCCAACGCCACCACCAGCGAACTGTAGCCGGTGAAAACGCCGACCTCAAGCGTCAGCCGCGCTCCCAGCAGTTCCACCAGAAGCGCCATGAATTGCCCCTGTTCCGGGGTTATTTGCATGATGGCGTTGGGAAGCGCAGCGGTCTCCTCGCGTAGACGCCGGAGAAGATCCGGCTCGCGGATGGAGACGGAGCGGAGATACTTCAGAATGCCTTCAGAAATGAAATCGGATGTCGCGGCCATTACCCGATTGTATCGGCTCGCGAACCGCGGCTATTTGGAAGCGGGCACCGGAGTCTCGTCTTCCGGCAGTGGAATCTGCTCCCCCGGAATCTCGACCACTTTGCCGTCTTTCCAGAACACCATCGGGACGCGGCCCTGGCGATGGCGCCGGACAGCGTCATGAAACGCAAGTTTCATCGCCTCATCGATAGCAGTTTGATTCGTAAATCGGGGATCAATCGTCCGTGTCTTCTCGTCGAACATTGTTAGAAGCCCTCACCTGCAGTATATTCCATTGAACGGGATCTTTAACGGAGCATTCTTCGCGACTGCCTCCCCTGGCAATGAGGATCGGATTGGCCGGCTCGGAATTGTCGTAGAAGGTCCAGTGGTCGGCGATCGGACTATACAAAGAGAAAAAGTTGCGCAGGCCTGCGTCGTAACGGCGGCGAATCGTCTCCTCCGGAACGGTGTGTCCGCCCAGGCGCTTCCGGTGCGCCACTCGTTGTATCGCCATTTCCGGTGTCGGCAGCCAGTAGTAAAAGAGGTGAAAGTTGTAACCCGTATCGCGCAGCCTGCGAATCCACGGCGCGAACGACCGGCTGGCAAGCGTAGATTCGAACGCCACATTGACGCGAAGATCGGTCAGATGCCGGAGCCGCCGTAACATCACGCGCCCGGCCTCGAGCGACGCCGCCTCTGGATTGAACGCCGATAGTCCTTGCGCGATCACGTCGGCGTTCACAAACTCGTGAACCTCCAGCGCGCCAATCAGCAGCCGGGAAGATGCCGTCGATTTGCCCGCACCATTCGGCCCGGCGAGCAGGATTAAGTTCGGTTGCGCGTCCAAGCTACAAGTTTACCAGCGGGTGGATAATCGAAAGCTTAGGGAGGATTCCATGAGGATTTCACGGAGAGGATTTTTGAGTGGGGCGGCGCTGGCCGCGGCGCGGGCGGCGGGCGCGCCTGCCAGGCCTTACGGGGGCCGCACTATGGTTGTGATCACCGCGCACGCCGACGATTTCACCATCTTCGCAGGCGGCACAATCGCCCGGATGATCGACGACGGTTACACGGCCCACTTGATCCGCGTGACTAACGACGAGAAGGACTCGTATGACCTCTCCTCCGGTGACACCAGCGCGCGCAACACCGAAGAGATGCGGCGCGCCTCCGATATTATCGGCATCCAGGAAATCTACTCGCTCGATTTTCGTAACGACGAAATGGACCCCATACCAGAAACCGAAGTGCGGGCGCGGCTGATTTTTCTTTTCCGCAAGCTGAAGCCGTGGACCATTTTTACGTTCGACCCATCCGCCAAGTACGAAGAAAACCCGGATCACAAGAAGACGGCGCGCGCGGCAGAGGATGCGGCATGGACTGCGCAAGGGCACCTATTTCTTCCGGAGCAATTTTCAATGGGCCTTGGCCGGTGGGCTGTGCTGGAGCGCTATTATTGGGCTCGTCAACTCGACGCCGCGGATGCCAACAAAATTGTAGACATCGGCTCGACCATCGAGCGCAAGATCCGCGCCGTGCAAGCGCAGAAAACGATGATGCGTCACACCGCTCTGGGGCTGAAGGAGAAACTGGCGGAAGCGCGCCTGCGGCTGCCCTTGCTCGACGAGGTGACCGCGGAGACCGTTAACAAGCTGGTGGATATTCAGACGCGCGAACGCGCGGCGGACCTGGGGCGCAGGCACGGTCTGCAATACGCCGAGGAGTTCCACTATATCCCGCTCGCCGCCGAAGGAAGTTATGTGATACGAAACGCCGTGCCGCTTCGCTAATCTAAACATAGCGTCGTAAGTACTTGCGCATCCGCTCCGTTGAAAGACCGGGGGGCGGCCGCAAAACCGCTCCCTGCGGTCGCGGCTCGGTTCCGAAGCCCGTGCTTGCGGGGAAAGGCATTGTCTTTCATCACCTTTGGTGGGCCGCAGGCCATGGGCACTCCCTGGCGTGCCCAGAGGGCACCCAGGCTCGGAATTGGCTGAACTGAGCCGCGCGGGCCAGCAAGCGGACCTTCGCGATTTCCGCCGCGCTCCGTTAAGCGATCCGGCCTCGTCATTCTGGTCCCGTCGCGACTCGCGGGCCCACGGTGCTCACGTCGATCGATTGAATGCCCAGTTTGAGGGCCGGCGAATCCGGCGCAAGTGTGAAATCGAAATTCGACGGATTCACGAAGCGCGGATCGGCGATCTCCGACCCTGCGTCGTGGCCGGATTGCCGCCACTCGCTCCAGCCGTGACCGGCGGGGCGGATCTCATTTCCGCGAACATCCCAATAGATGTTGCGATCCATCTTGAACCCCGTGGTCCAGTTGTTTCCGAGCAGCCGCCCGCTGTCGAAATAAACAATATTACGCTCGAACGTGAAAGAGAGATGGGGTTCGGCGCGTGAGCGCGTCATTTGGTAATCGTGGTTGAGAGCGAAAACATTATTGCGAATCGCGTTGTTTTGCCCGTAGTGTTGATTGAAACCGGCGCTGCGGCAATGGTAGACGACATTATTCTCGACCACGACGCCGCTGGTTCCCTCATCCAAGTAGATGCCCCAGCCTCCATAGCGATAGCTGGTGACGTCGTGAATCAGATTGTTGCGCAGCACCGTTCCGGGCTGGACACCCAATGTGTAGATGCCGCCCATATCGCTCAGCACGCCTTTGCCGATATCGTGCAGATGGTTGTATTCAATGCGATTGCCGCCCGTGCCCGTGGCCTTATACCCCCAGCTCCACCCAACGGAGATCGCGGTGTAATACAGATCGTGAATGTGATTGTGCGCGACGAGGTTATCGCTACTCTGCAGGATCAGCACGCCGACACCTGCCGGATAGATGAGACCCATGTTGTGTATGTCGTTGCCGGTAACGGTGTTCTGTTTGTTCCCGCTGGCGGCCGCGCCGCCCAGCCTGACGCCGCCGGCGCCAGCGTCGAAAATCTGGTTCGCGGAAATTTTATTCTTGCGGCACGCGCGTCCCAGTGAAATGGCGTAGCCGCCCAGCGCCGTGAACCGGCAATTCTCGATGGAAATGTTCTCGGCATATTGGGCATCAATCGCGGCCGGCACCTCGTAGGCGGCCTGAATACCCGTATAGCCATTAGGACCGAGTGTCCATTCCGTATGCCGGAAATCCAGCCGGCGAAACGCGATGTCGTGCACCGGCGCGCCCGAGCTCCCTTCCAGGCGCGCCAGTTGGGTGATCGCCGGCGCGATCGCGTCATCACGCGTCAGATCCTCGCCGGATTCGGGCCAATAGTAAACAGTCTTCGTGTCGCGATCGATTTGCCACTCGCCCGGTTCATCCAAGCCGTCGGGCGCGTTTTCGATCCAGTAACGCGCGTCGCGAGTCGTCTTGGCGGCCTCTTGTGGAGCGTCGCCGGACAGCCGCGCGGTATGAGCAGTAGGGTCAACTTCGGCAATTACCGCGCGGCCCTGCTGCCAAGCCATCAAGACATTCACCTCCACGCCGCCGTGCGCCGACCACTCCTTGCGAATGTCCTCGCCCCGGAATTTCAAAACGAATGGGCGAATCCGTGGAATCAGGCCATCGGCGCGGAAATACCCCTGATTCGGAGTGCGGGCTCGCTGCGCGCGCCGGCCGGCGACAAACATCTCGTGAAAGACGAATGGAGCGGGGGCGCTCCACAGGTGATTGTCCACTTTTTTCCAGCCTTCGATTTTCCGGCCGCCGCTCACCACCACGTGTTCCCCGGGCGCGGCCTCATAGATGACGTCCGAATCTTCGGCCGTCAAAATCAATGGCTCCGCGAGAAAGTACACGCCGGCATAAATGGAGACGGTAATGGGCGCGTGATCGCCCGCGCGCCTGAGTTCGCGAGCCTTGTCGCGCGCCGCGGCAAGCGTGGAGAGCGGCCCAGCCGGCGAGACGTTGAGAGTTGCGGCCGCAGTGGGCAACAAAGCGAAGAGGAAGGCAAGTTGAAGTTTCATAACGGCCCGATGGATGGCAGGCATTGTACTACGGCCGGCGGCGCCGGATCGCCCGTGACTTGTGAAATAATTCGACGTGGGAGGAACTCTGGTGGAGAGACGAAAATTTCTGGCTGCTTCATTCGCCGCTTCGGCGTTGGCGCTGCGCGCGGACGAAAAGGGCCGTGAGCATTACGAACTGCGCCGGTATCAACTGGAAGCGGGCGCGCAGCGAAAACTGACTGAAAGCTATTTGCATCAGGCGTTGGCTCCGGCGTTGAATCGTCTCGGTATCGGCCCGGTGGGCGTGTTCTCGGTGAGCATCGGGTTAGAAAGCGCCGCACTTTACGTGCTGATGCCGTGTCTGTCTGTCGAAACGCTTGTTGGCGCACGATTCCGCCTGGAGCAGGATGAAGAATATCTGAAAGCCGGCGCCGCCTTCATCAACGCCCCCGCCAGCCAACCCGCCTATCAGCGTGTGGAAAGTTCGCTGCTCGTCGCATTTGAAGGATGGCCCAAGCTGACGCCTCCGCGCGCAACATCGGAACACCGCTCGCGTGTCTTCGAGCTGCGCACCTACGAGAGCCCCAGCGATCAGGACCACAAGCGTAAAGTCGAAATGTTTCACAGCGGAGAATTCGACATTTTCGACAAAGCCGGCTTCTGGCAGATTTTCTATGGCGATATGCTGATCGGCAGCCGCTTGCCGAATCTAACGTACATGCTGGGCTTCGAAAATATGATCGAGCGCGAGAAGAAATGGGACGCGTTCCGGTCCGCCCCGGCATGGAAGAAGCTGAGCGCATCGCCGAAGTTTGCCTACGAAAGCATCGTCTCGAACGTCGACAATGTGATTCTAACGCCCACGTCCTACTCCCAGATTTAAGTCGCCAGGCGCGGCGCGGTTTCGACGATGTTGACGGGCAGTGTGCGGAAGCGCTCAAGCCGGCGTCCCTGGAACATCAGTTCCGCCAGCAATCCCCGCTGGGTCTCGGCGCGTTGCGACTGATCGAACACGAGATTGCCGAGAGAATAAAAGATAACCCCGCCGCGATACGGTTCCACCGGCTGAACGACATGCGGGTGATGCCCCACCACCACGCGCGCGCCGGCATCGATGGCAGCGTGCGCGAATTCGACCTGCTGGGCGTTCGGCTTTGGGTGATACTCGAGACCCGCGTGCATGGAAACGATCACCACGCCGGCGCGTGTCAGAAGGCTCGCGACGTCGCGCCGCATTCGAGGCACGTCCATGACGGCGACGCGCGGATCGAAGTCGCGATGATTGCCGTTCGATTGATCGTAGGTGTAGGCGAGAAAACCGAAACGGATATTGTGGCGCGTGAGGACCGCGCCGGCGTGCGCGGCGTCCTCGGTGGCGCCTGTTCCGGCATTGGCAATACCGTTGCTGCGCAGCCAATCGAGAGTGAATTCGACTCCATGCGAGCCGCAATCGCGCGCGTGGTTGTTCGCGGTCGAAACGATGTCGATTCCGGCGAGCCGCAACGCAGCAATCATATCCGGCTCGGCCTTGAAAACCATTCCGGAGGTAACCACACGGCCGGCGTTCGAGAAAGGCGACTCAAGATTCACGAACGAGATATCCGCGGCCGCGAGCGTGGGCGCAAGCTCGCGCAGGGGGAACGCCGGATCTTTATGTTGGCGCGCGACGGCGCCAACGTAGCGCGAGAGCATCACGTCGCCTCCGAACAGCAGACGGATTTCCGGTAGCGGCGCGGGCAATTTCTCTATGCGATCCGGCGGCGGCGGAGGGATCAACCCGAGCACCGGCAGCGAAAGCAGAACGCGGCGGCTCAGCAGGTGGACAGGCACCAGTATCAATCCATCAGGCTGGCGGCCGCATCGTCGAGAAACCAGACGACGCTGCGGCCGTGATGCGAAGTGATCTGCGCCGGAAGCCGTTTTGGATCGTACGGGTCGGAAACGATATCGTGAAGCGCCTTGGCTTTATCGGCGCCCGTAACCAGCATCACGGTTTTGCAGGCGGCTAATAACACACGCGGCAGCATTGTGATGCGCCATTGGCTGCGGCTTTCCGAATAGACGGCGGCGACCAGGCCTTCGCGGTCGTCAATTAGCGGCTCGCCGGGAAACAGGCTGGCGGTGTGGGCATCGGGGCCCATGCCGCGGTGAATCACGTCGAAGTGCGGCTCACCGCCCTCGGTCAAATTGAAAAACTCGCGGATCTCATCGGCGTACCGCCGGGCGGCGATTTCCGGCCGCAACTCAGCCGCAATGCGATGCACGTTGCGCGCGGGGATGCGGGCCGGACGAATCAGACACTCCTCCGCCATGCGGTAGTTGCTTTCGGGGTCGGCTGGCGGAACCGCGCGCTCGTCTACCCAGAACAGATGCACGGCGTCCCAATCGAACCGCGCCTTGGTCATCTCCTGAAACATCAGGCGGGGCGTGGTTCCCCCGGAGATGGCGAGGGCCGCCGTGGATTCTCCGGAAAGCGCCTCTTCCAGTACACCGAGGATGTGATGGGCGCATGCGGCGGCTGCAAGCGCCGGATCGGGATACGTATAGCGGTGAATACTCATGGCGCCTCCGCAAGTTGGCGGGACAAGGGCAGGACGGCCTCGTAGACCGGATCGGGGCCGAGAATAGACAACTCCTCGAGCATCAGAAAATAGTCGCTGCCGGGCGGGAGAATGGCGCGGCGATGGGCGCCTCCCACGAGCACGTCCACTGCTGCGCCATTTGCCGTCGCGCCGTCAGACATGGTGAGAACGACGTCGAGCGCACCGCCGCGCAACGTGATTTGCCGGACCCCGGCGCCGGGTCCGGGCGCGGATTTGAATTCCAGTTGCGCACCGGGCAGCGTGTGCTGAAGCCACGCGCCTAGATAAAACATTCCAGCCGGAGCGGCCTCGCCGCCGCACGTAATATGAATCCGGGAGATAGCCGCGAGCTGCCGGCGGTTGGCGCCATCGTCAAAAATCTGGGCAATCAACTCGCGCCAACCGGTGAGCCTGGTCCAGGCCAGATCGCCCACGCGATAGCCGTCGTGGCGGAGCGATGCGAGCAGCGCCAGCGCGGCGCGCGGGCCGCCGAACCGCGCCGAATCGAGGATCAGTTTATCGGCAAGTCGAAACAGAAGACGGAACTGCTCCGAATCGAACCAATCCGCGCCGCGGCACCACAGCACCACCGGGAGGTCGGGAACGATGAGGCCAAGAATGACGCGCGCGATGTCGGACAACAGGCCGGCGGGAGTGGTGATCTCAATCTCCTCGCAGCAGATTTGTTGACGGCGGCCGAAGGGCATCCAGCATTGCGCGAACACGCGCGCCTCAAGTGCCGCGTTCTCGTTCTGGCTGCGGCGCAGCACAATGGCGCGGCTAGGATGCTCGTGCATGAGCTCGGCTATGGTTTCGCCCACCGCTTGCGCGTCGGCGTCGTCCTCGGCTGCTACCACCAACGTCATCGCGCAGGCGCGCAGAACGCCGGACGCCGCCGCATCGCCTTGGGCAAGGGAGGCCCATAGGCCGTCCAGATCGCGAAGGATGGTTTCCGGGTTGATGGAGACCGGCATTACGGCGTCCTCCAGGCGTGTCCGCGGCGCGCGAGCATTTCATCCGCCGCTTTCGGCCCCCAGGTTCCCGCCTCGTAATTGGGGAAGTCGAATTTCCGCGCGGCCCACGATTGCAAAATCGGTTCGACTGCGCGCCAGCTCGCCTCCACCATGTCCTGCCGCGTGTAGAGCGTTGCGTCTCCGGCCATCACGTCCACCAGCAGTGTTTCATAGGCCGACGGGGAGCGCGCGCCGAAGCTCGCGCCATAATTGAAATCCATCGACACGGGCCGCAGTTGCATTCCGCTGCCCGGATGTTTCGAAAGAAACCGCAGTGAAATGCCCTCCTCCGGCTGGATGCGGAGGATCAAAAGATTGGGATGCGACAGTGGCGCAGGATCCGGCTCTCCGGCGGCGAATAGCGAGTGCGGCGCGGCGTTGAAGTGGATGGCGATGTCGGTGACGCGCTTGGGCAGCCGTTTGCCGCTGCGGATGTAAAACGGCACGCCAGCCCAACGCCAGTTATCGACCAGAAACGTTGCCGCCGCGTAGGTATCCGTTTGCGCGTTGGGATCGACGCCCGGTTCTTCGCGGAAGCCCAGCACGCTTTCGCCGCCAATGCGCGCGGGCCCGTACTGTCCGGCGACGGCGTTTAACGCAACCTCTTCGGGCGTGAGAATGCGGATGGAGCGCAGAAGTTTCGCGCGCTCGTCGCGCACGGCGTCCGATTCGAACACCGCCGCGGGCTCCATCGCAACCGTCGCCATCACCTGCAGCAGGTGATTCTGAATCATGTCGCGCAGCGTGCCGGCCTCCTGATAGTAGGCGCCGCGGCCCTCCACGCCAATGGCCTCGGCGGCGGTGATCTGCACGTGATTCACGTAACGGCGGTTCCATAAAGGTTCGAAGATTCCATTGCCGAAGCGGAAGGCGAGGATGTTCTGAACCGTTTCCTTGCCCAGGTAATGGTCGATGCGATAGACATCGGACTCCTCGAAGACCTGGTGGATGCGGGCATTCAACGCGCGCGCAGTTTCGAGATCGTGTCCGAACGGTTTCTCGACGACGATGCGCCGCCACCCGTTGCCCCGCGCCAGATTGGCCGCGCCGATACCATCGACGACGGCTTCGTAATGGCTAGGCTGCGTGGATAGATAAAAGAGGACGTTGCCCTGTGTGCGGTTGGACCGATCGATTTCGTCGAGCTTGGCCCCTATCGCGCGGAATAAATTGCCATCGTTCAAATCGCCCGCGATGTAGTGAATGTCGCGGGCGAAAGTATCCCAGAGGTCTTTGTCGAAGGGACTATTCTCTAGAAAATGTTCGACCGATTCGCGCATTTTTTCGCGAAATCGATCGTCGGACATGGCGGTGCGGGAATTGCCAAGGACGGCGAAGCCTGGCGGCAGGCGCCGTTCATAGGCCAACCGGTACAGAGCCGGCAGCAGCTTGCGTTTCGCCAAGTCGCCATTGGCTCCGAAAATGACGACGGCGCACGGCGGC
>JBDTAT010000610.1:0-2995 GCA_039924505.1 Bryobacteraceae bacterium | reverse complement strand
CGATTGGTGTACGGTGCCCGGCGGCGGCGGCCCGTATCGCGATCCCGAGTTTGTCGAAAATGGCCGCCGCGTCCATGTTCACGGCTATAAGACGGACCACTCCGGCGATTGCGCGCTGAATTTCCTCGATCGCCATCACCGGAATCCGTTCTACCTCCTGGTTCCGTTTTATGCGCCGCACACGCCGTACAACTATCAGCCGGAGACGTATCGCCGCTGGTACAACAATTCCACCTTTCCATGTTTTCCCAACACGCCGATGAATCCGTGGCAGAATGCCGGCTTGGCGCACTTGCATGGGAGCCGCGAAGCCAAGCACGCCTATTCGGCGCTGATCGCCGGAATGGATGCCAACGCCGGCCGCATTCTGCAACGTCTCGACGATCTCGGCGTCCGCGATAACACACTGGTTGTCTTTACCGCCGACCAGGGCTGGTGCGCCGGCCATCACGGCGTGTGGGGCAAGGGCAATGGCACGTGGCCGTTTAATATGTATGAGGAATCGCTGCACGTGCCGCTGATCTGGAATCATCCGCATCGAATCCAGGCCGGCGCAACCCCTTCGCCCATGGTCTCCTCTTACGATTATTTCCCAACCATTCTCGAGTATCTCGGCATTCCGGCGCCCTCCGATCCAGCGCGCGTGGGACGCAGCTACGCCCCATTTCTCAAGGGCGAAACTCCCGCATGGAGCAATCGTCTCTACTTCGAGTATGAATACGTGCGCGGCGTGCGCACCGAAAACCTGAAGTACATCGAGCGCGCCAAACCCTGGCCCAGTGAACTGTACGATCTCGAAACCGATCCCGGCGAGACCGCAAATCTCGTCGCCAACGCCGCCTATCGAAAGCAGCGCGACGCCTTGCGCACCGATTTAACCCGCTACTTCGCCGCGAACGGCGCGCCGCCAATCGGGCAATGGCGCTCCACCACGAAACAGCATTTAACCGAGTATCACGCCGTCGCGCCGCGCTGACGCCCCGCGATTGCGTGCAACGGCAATCTGGAGATTACTACGACATGACGAATCGCCGCAAATTTCTGACGCGCGCCGCCGGAGCCGTTGCCGCCGTGGGCATTGCGCGCCCGGACTCCACCGCGTATATTACTCCGCCCGGTTGGTTCGACAAACCGATGCGCTGGGCCCAGCTCGTGTTTACCGAGGACGACCCCGGCAACTACGACCAGCAGTTCTGGCTCGATTATTTCAAGCGCACGCACTCGGAAGGCGCGTGCCTGGCGGGTGGCGGATACATGGCGTTCTACCCGACCAAAATCCCATTGCACTATCGCAGCAAGTTCCTCGGCCACCTCGATCCGTTGGGCGGCTTGGTGAAGGGTTGCCGCGCGCTCGGCATGAACGTCATCGCGCGCACCGATCCGCACGCCGCCCACCAGGACCTCTACGACGCGCATCCCGATTGGATCGCCGTCGACGCGCAGGGCCGCAAACGCCGGCACTGGGCCAATCCGGAGCTGTGGGTCACCTGCGCGCTGGGCCCCATGAACTTCGATTTCATGACCCAGGTGAACGACGAAATTGTCCGGATGTACGGCGTCGACGGCATCTTCAGTAACCGCTGGTCCGGCAGCGGGCAGTGTTTCTGTGAGCACTGCCAGAAAAACTTCAGGGACTTTTCCGGTCACGATCTGCCGCGCACCGCCGATCCACAGGACCCGGCGCGAAAGGCCTACATCGTCTGGCGGGAGCAACGCTTGTTCGAGCTATGGCGGCTCTGGGATTCCGGCATTCGCAAAATCAATCCGAATGCCCGCTTCATTCCCAACGCTGGCGGAGGCGCGCTTAGCGACCTGGACATGAAAACGGTCGGCGAAATGGCGGATATTCTTTTCGCCGACCGTCAATCCCGCCGCGGCGTCATGCCCCCTTGGGCGAACGGCAAAAACGGAAAAGAGTATCGCGCCGGCCTCGGGTCGAAGCCGATCGGCGGCATCTTCAGCGTCGGTATTGAAGAGCCTTATCGCTGGAAGGACTCCGTGCAAAACGGCGATGAGATTAGGCTCTGGGCCACCGATGGCATCGCCAACGGCCTGCGTCCCTGGTTCACCAAATTCAACGGGAAGCCTTACGACAAGCGGTGGCTCGAGCCAGTTGCGGAATTGTACGACTGGCACTACCGCAATGAGCGCTATCTTCGGAACGAGCAAAATCTCGCGCGCGTCGCGGTCGTCTTCTCACAACAAACCGCGAAGTTCTACGGCGGCGAGCAGGCGCGCGCGAAGTGCGAAGACGCCATTCAGGGCTTCTATCAGGCGCTGATCGAGAGCCGCATCCCGTTTGAGATGGTCCACGACCGCAAATTGGATGCGGAAAATGTCAGCCGCTTCAAGACGCTGGTTCTGCCGAATATCGCCGCGCTCTCAGCCGGCCAATGCGCTCAGCTTCGCGATTTCGTGAAGCGCGGCGGTAGCCTGGTGGCAACGAACGAGACCAGCCTTTACGACGAATGGGGCGTCCGCCGCGCGAATTTCGGTCTCGCCGATGTCTTCGGCGCCAGGTTCGACGGCGCCGTCGTTCCCCGGATCCAAAACTCCTACATCTGGTTGGAGCATCCCCATCCGCTGCTCAAAGGTCTGGAAGACACGCCGCGAATTATCGATGGCACAAGCCGTGTGAAAACGGTGGCCGACGGCTCCGAACATTCGCCAATGACGCTGGTTCCCAGCTACCCCGATCTTCCGATGGAGGATGTTTACCCGCGAATTCCGCGCACCACTATTCCGATGGTTCACATCCGCGAATCGGGCGGCGGACGCGTCGTCTACTTTCCGTTCGATCTCGACCGCACGTTTTGGGAAGTGCTCGCCGGCGATCATCTGACGCTGTTGCGCAATGCGGTCGATTGGGCCACGAATGAGGAGCCGCCGGTGTTCGTCGCCGGTCCCGGCGTTTTGGATATTACCGTTTGGCGCCAGCGGGACAGCATGACCGTGCATCTCGTCAATCTGACGAATCCGATGATGATGAAGGGGC
>JBDTAT010000609.1:0-2577 GCA_039924505.1 Bryobacteraceae bacterium | reverse complement strand
AGCAGAGCCAGCGCGATAGGACTGGCTTGCATATTATTTTTATTCGCGTCGGGCTGTCACAAAAAGGCGCCCGCACCGCCCCCGCCGCCGCCGCCCGCGGAGCAGCCGGCTCCCCCGCCGGCGCCGTCCAAGCCGTCGATTACCAGCTTCACCGCTGAGCCGAGCACGATTGAGCGCGGCCAGTCCTCCACCCTCCGGTGGTCGGTAAGCGATGCGACCGATATTTCGATCGACCAGGGCCTGGGCGCCGTGCAAAGCAGCGGCAGCCGCCAGGTGTTCCCAAGCAACACGACCACGTACACGCTGACGGCCAAGGGGCCGGGAGGAACCGATAGCCGCCAGGCAACGGTGGAAGTGACGGTGGCTCCGCCGCCGCCGCCGCCCGCTCCAACGGTTTCGCGCAGCGCGGCCGATATTCTGGCGTCGGACGTTCACGATGTGTACTTCGATTTCGACAAGTACGACATTCGCGCCGACGCGCAGCAAGTGCTGACGCAGGACGCGGGCGTGCTCAAGCAGGTTTTCCAGGACAACCCGAGCTTCACGGTGGTGGTCGAAGGAAATTGCGACGAGCGCGGCTCGGCTGAATACAACCTGGCGTTGGGCGACCGCCGCGCCACGTCGGCCAAGAACTTCCTGGTGCAACTGGGAGTTCCGGGAGACAAGTTGAAGACCATCAGCTACGGCAAGGAGCGTCCGGTTTGCACCGATCCGAGCGAGGATTGCTACCAGAAGAACCGCCACGACCATTTCGCTCCGGGACAGTAAACCAGCCGGAGTAACCGAAGGTCCAGCCGGGGACGGACCGCTTGCATTCCCGCGAGGGAGGCGGGCGATCCGTCCCCGTACAATTAAGCCGCTTCACGCCGGCGAAAGATAGATCATGAATACCACCCAGTTCCTCCGCGGTTCCCGCAGCTTTGCAGGGCGCATCGCAATTTGCGGGCTGTTTGCAGCCATTGGCCCAGTGGCGTGTTTCGGGCAGAAAAAGGAAGTCGTCGAGCTGCAGAGGGACGTCGCCATTCTGCAGGACAACGTTCGCACGTTACAGCGTTCGCTCGACGAAAAGGTCGCCGCGCTCACCGCTCTGCTTCAGCAAACCAACGACAACACCAACAAGACCAATATCAGCGTCGGCGTTCTGCAGAGCACCATCAACGAAAAAATGAACGATCAGGCCAAGGGCGTCGGCGGCACGGTGGCGGCGGTGGGCGCCAAGGTCGACCAGATGTCCGAGGAGTTCCGCGGGGTTCGCGAGTCGATAGCGGACATGAACTCGCGCATGGCAAAGCTGGAGGCCAGGATTGTCGATCTGGGCAACGCCGTCCGCACGCTGAATGCTCCGCCGGCTCCGCCTCCGAGCGATGCTTCGCAGGCGAGTCCCGCCGCGCCGTCCACCGCGCCGTCCGGCTCTATTAGTGCTCCGGCCCGGATTGGCAGCCAGAGCGGTCCGCCGAACGGAATGTCGGCGGAGACGACGTACAACAATGCGTACGCCGACCTGCAGAAGGGCAACTTCGACCTCGCCAGCCAGGAGTTCTCTGATTACCTGAAGTATTATCCGAACACCGATTACGCACCGAACGCGCAGTTCTACCTGGGCGACATTTACTACCGGAAGGCCGATTACGCTAGCGCCGCCAAGGCGTTCAACCAGGTGCTGTCTTATCCCGATAATTCGAAGACTCCGTCGGCCCGCTATCTGAAAGGAATGAGCCTTCTGCACGACGGGCAACGGAACGCGGCGGCGAAGGAGTTCCGCGATCTGATCGCCAAATTCCCAGACGACGACGTGTCGGCCAAGGCCAAAGCCGAATTGCGTAAACTCGGACTTTCCACTTCTTCGTCGCGCAGCCGGCGGCGATAACAGGATGTTCCATGGAACTTCGTGAAGACGATCCGCGGCCGCCGCTTGAGACCTATGAAGCTCTGGCCAAACTAATCGACCACGCGGTTCTGCGTCCCGATTTTTCCGAGGAACAAGTCGCCGAAGGCTGCGCCATCGCGCGCCAGTACAACGTAGCCGCTGTCATCGTGCGTCCTTCCGATGCCGATCTCGCGTCCCGCTGGATGGCCGGCTCGGGCGTCGCGCTGGGAAGCGTGGTCGATTATCCGGAGGGCTCCGGGACAACCTCCGCGAAATTGTTCGCCACCGCCGATCTGCTGCGCCGCGGCGTTCGCGAAATCGATACCGTCATCAATATCGGCAAGATGATCGCCCGGCAGTTTCAATACGTCGAGATGGAACTACAGCAGATGGCCAAGGCGTGCCACGACGCCGGCGCAATTCTTAAAGTGGCGTTTGAAAATGCGTACCTCACCGAAGATCTGAAAATTATCGCGTGCAAGATCGCGCGGCGCGCGGAAATCGATTACGCCCGCACCTCGACGCCCTTCAGCCCGTCCGGCTATTCGCTGGACGATGTGGCGCTGATGCGCCGGTGTTTGAACGGGCGGGTGCAATTGAAAGCCAGCGCGCGCATCCGCACGATGGAGCAGGTGGTGGAGCTTCACCAGGCCGGCTGCTCCCGGATTGGCACCATTGCCACGGTGGCCATTCTCGAAGCGTGGAAAACC
>JBDTAT010000608.1:0-3733 GCA_039924505.1 Bryobacteraceae bacterium | reverse complement strand
GGCGTGGGGCGCCTGTTGGTCGCATCCGCGTTCCTGATTTTTTCCATCAGCCTGATCCCCGGTCTGTTCGGCGCGCCGCTCGGTGAGATCGACGCCTACGTGCCAGCCGCCTCCGGTTCGTACTTCGGCGGAGGCGCCGCGGCGAACGGCGGTCTCGTGTGGTTGAAGAACGATTACAAAAATGCGCTGGCCACCGCGCGCGCCGAAAATAAACTGGTGCTGGTCACTTTCACCGGTTATGCTTGCACCAATTGCCATTGGATGAAAGCGAATATGTTCACGCGCCCCGAGATCGCAAGCGTCATGAAGAATTTCGTGCTCGTCGAGCTCTACACGGATGGCGAAGACGACGCTTCCCGCATCAATCAGGACGTGGAGGAGAAGAAGTTCGGAACCGTGGCGATCCCGTTTTACGCCGTAATCGATCCGGATGAAAAAGTGATCGCTTCGTTCCCCGGCCGCACCACCAGCACACAAGAATTTTTGGCTTTTCTGAATACCGGATCGAAGGTTGCGCAGGTGTTCGCGCCGGCGGACGCGCGATGAAATATTTTCTGGCGCTGTTGTTGACCGCCTCGTTCGCCGCCGCGCAAACACCGCTCCGCGGTTATTCGGAAAGCGATTCGCGCGCCGAGCGGGAATGGGAAACCAAGGCCCGCCAAATTCCCAGCCCAGCTCGCATCCGCACCTACATGGAGCGCATGTCGGCCCAGCCGCACCATGCCGGCTCGGCCGCCGATAAGGCCGTCGCAGAGTACGCGCTGGGCCTGTTGCGCGATTGGGGCCTGGACGCGCACATCGAAAATTTCGAGGCGCTACTGCCGTATCCCACCTCGCGCATGCTGGAGCTGGTGTCGCCGGTAAAGTTCCGCGCCAAGCTGAAAGAGCCCGCGATTCCCGAGGATAAAGACAGCGGCGACGCGAACCAGTTGCCAACGTTTAACGCCTACTCGGCTTCAGGCGATGTGACCGCTCCACTGGTTTACGTGAACTACGGCGTGCCCGAAGACTATGAAGTTCTGAAGCGTCTGGGCATTACCGTGGCCGGCAAAATCGTCATCGCGCGCTATGGGAAAAGCTGGCGCGGCGTGAAGCCGAAGCTGGCTGAGGAGCACGGCGCCGTTGGCTGCATCATTTATTCCGACCCGCACGAAGACGGATACTTTCAGGGCGACGTCTATCCGAAAGGCGCATTCCGTCCTTGGGAGGGCGTGCAGCGCGGCAGCGTGGTGGATATGTCGATCTATCCCGGCGATCCGCTCTCCCCTGGGTGGGCCTCCGAGAAGGGATCGCGCCGTCTTACGATGCGGGAAGCGAAAACGCTGATGAAGATTCCAGTGCTCCCCATCTCCTACGCCGACGCGAAACCGCTGCTTGAAAATCTCGGCGGCCCCGTGGCGCCGGAGTCCTGGCGCGGCGCGCTGCCCTTCACCTATCACATCGGCGCAGGTCCGGCGACCGTGCATTTGAAACTCGATTTCGATTGGAGTACGCGGTCGCTGAACGACGTTATCGCCATGATTCCCGGCAGCGACTTTAAGGATCAGTGGATCATTATCGGGAATCATCATGATGCATGGGTGAACGGCGCGAGCGATCCCGTGAGCGGCGCGTCCTCGTTGCTCGAAACCGCGCGCGCGCTCGCTACACTGCGCAAGAACGGCTGGCAGCCCCGCCGCACCATCGTCTTCGCCCTGTGGGATGGCGAGGAGTTCGGGCTGATTGGATCCACCGAGTGGGCCGAAAAGCATCAGTCCGAGCTGGAGCGCAAGGCCGTCGTCTACATCAACTCGGACTCCAACGGCAAAGGTCCGCTGAGCGCATCGGGCTCGCATTCGCTCGAAAATTTCGTTCGCGGGACATTGCGCGATCTCACCGATCCGGTTTCGGGCAAGAAGCTAATCGATTCGGCGCGCGCGCGCCACCACCGGACGGGCGCGCCGGCCGCGGAGGCGCACGGGTTTCATCTGGGCCCGCTGGGCGCCGGTTCGGACTATGTTGCCTTCATCGATCATGAAGGAATTTCCAGCTTGAATCTTGGCTTTAGCGGGGAGTCGGAAGGCGTCTACCATTCCATCTACGATTCCATGTATTGGTACACCCATTTTTCCGATAGCGATTTCATTTACGGCCGCGCGCTTTCCCAGGTCACGACGACGCTCGTGATGCGCCTTGCCGCCGCGCCCCTGCTGCCGTTTCAATTCGGCGCGCTGGCGCGCACCGTTTCCACCTACGTGGAGGAGATTCAAAAGGCAGCGGCCGTGAATTCGGCTACCGTGGATTTTCGCGGCCTGAAAGAGCAACTGTCGCGGATGGAGACCGATTCGCGCGCCTACGACGAACAGCTTTCGCTCGCCGCGCGGCGCCCCCAACCGCTTCCGCCTTCGCAGTTGGCTAAGGTGAACGAGACGCTCTACCGGGCGGAAAGATTTCTGACGGTGCCCGAAGGCCTGCCCGGCCGCCCGTGGTACAAGCACCAGCTCTATGCTCCGGGACTCTATACCGGCTACGGCGCCAAGACGCTGCCCGGCGTGCGGGAAGCCGTCGAGGCGCAGCGCTGGGAAGAGGCCAACAAAGAAGCTCAGGTCGCCGCTTCCGCGCTGAAATCCTTCAATACCCAGATCGAAGACGCGACCGCCCAACTCAAGCAATTGAACGCCGCCGAATAATTCGAACCAGGGCGCGGTGGCTAAATCCCCCGTCACGTCGCGGCGAAACCGATGGCGGCTTCCTGCAATCTCTCTGCCGCGTCGCCCCGTCCCCGCCCACAATCCCCGGCCCTGTATTACGATAAAGAAGTTCAATTTCACAAAACAAAGAGGGAATCCACTCGATGTCGAGAACGTTTACTTTGCTGGCCGGCGTTTCCGCGGGCGTTATCATCTTCGGCCTGTCGCGCCTGCCACTGCATGGGCAAGATCAGCCTCTTCCCACCAACGTGCCGGATGGCGTTATTTCCCGCATCCGCGCGCTGCGTGGACTGTATGCCTCGCCCGTCCCGCTTAATCTGGATGGAAAGAATCCAGTGCAGGTCGGACTTGGGAGCTATATCGTCAACGGTCCGGGCGGCTGCAACGATTGCCATACGAATCCAGCGTTTGCTCCTGGCGGAAGCCCTTACATGGGCCAGCCAGTTAAGATCAACGTCAGCCAGTACCTGACCGGAGGAAAGCAGTTCGGCCCATTCACGTCGCGCAACCTGACGCCCAATCCGGCGGAAAACAACGAACCGGCCGGTCTCGACGCCGATGAATTCCGCCGCGCATTTCAACACGGCGAGGACATCGACAGGAAGCATCCGCAACTGGGCCCGCTGCTCCAGATCATGCCGTGGCCATCCTATTCCAACATGACCAGCGCGGAGGTGGACGCCGTTTACGCCTACCTGCAATCCATCCCCGCTTTACCCGATAACCCCAACCCCGCGCCGTAACTTACGCGTCCGTCAAGTGGCGCGTGGATCCGGTCCACACGCCACCGCTCCGGCGCTTACACCATCAACATTCCACCGTTAATCTCAATCGTCTGCCCGTACACATAGCGCGCCGCCTCCGAGCACAGAAACACGATCACGTCCGCAATCTCTTCATTGGTTCCCAGGCGTCCGGCCGGGGTCTGCGCCACCATGTTATTCAGCGTTTCGCGCGTGGTAAAAACCTCGTGGAAGTGATTGTCCACGGTTCCCGGGCTGACGCCGTTCACGCGAATTCCTTTCGGCGCCAGCTCTTTTGCC
>JBDTAT010000607.1:0-4175 GCA_039924505.1 Bryobacteraceae bacterium | reverse complement strand
CGTACGTGTAGCTCACGTTGGGAGTGGAGGCGTAGTAATTCGCGGCTGGAATGGCCGCGCACTGGCCCGCGTTTCCGGCCGGCACCGAACCCGTGTAATAGACCTGAAGCGTGGGCCGGTTCGCTGCGTCGTAACTGTCGCAGGTCTCAACGCCGCGGTTGTCGCTCCGCCAAATCACGTTGCCATTGCCGTCGTAGGCGTAGCTCATCGCGCCGTTCTCCGGATTTGCGGCGCTGGTCAGCCGGCCGCGGGAATCGTAACCGAAGCGGCGCACCTGTCCACCTTGCGTCACCGTGAGGAGATTGTCAAGCGCATCATAATCGTACACCGTCGTGTAGTTCACACCCTGATAAACTTCCGTGGCCTGTTGCATCCGGCCGAGGCCGTCGGCAACGCTGATTCGTGTTGCGCCTGCCGCATCTGTTGCGGTTGTCTGGCTGCCGGAATAGCCGATGTTGGCCGTGGCGCCATCGGCAGTCTGGACCGCGGTGGTGCGCCCCAGCGCGTCAAAGCTGTAAGTGGTTGCATAGTTCAGGTTGTCTCCGGGCCTGGACGGGTTGGTGGCCGCGTGAATGCGGCCCAATGCGTCGTAGCTAGCCGTGGTCGCGATGTACTGGCTGGCGCCTTCGTATTGGTCCGTCTCCTTCGGTCTCCCTAATCCGTCGAACAGCGTGTCGACGCGCAACGCGCCGTCGTTTCTTGCGTTCTGGTCCTGGGTTACCAATACCTGGGCTGGAGTGGGATAACTCCAACTCGTCCACGATTCCAGGGCGGTTCCGGACCCACGCGCTATGCGGGTCAGGCGGTCCATAACATCGGCGTAGGAATAATTCGTGGTGACGCCGTTTTCGTCGGTGTCGCTGGTCCGCTTCAGGCTCGCCTGATCGTACGCATAGGTTCGCGTGCCCACGGCCGCGCCCAACGCATTCACGACGGCCGTCGGATACACATGAGCGAAGTCCCCGTACGTGAACGTTTCCGCGTTGCCCTTGAAATCCGTGTAGCCGACAATCCGGCCGGTCGTATCGTAAGTGAAGCTTTCGCCCGGAAATGTGCCAGTGGTGTTCTGCCAGACCTGATGAGAGGTAATGTTTCCGCGAATCGCATTTCCAGCTCCGTAGTTCGTATCGTCATGACCAGTTGTTCCTGCCGCGTTCTGCAACGCGGCTTGATCGTAGAGCCAGCTTTCCTGGGCAACCTGCGATCCGTCAGTCCTGAACACTGTCCGCGATGAAGGAAGCCCGACCAGGTTAACCGTGGATGCGGTATAGCTACTGCCGGTCTGGTATGCCGTCGCTGTATGGCGCGCGTAGTTGGTCAGGGACGCCAGCGCCGGGCAGGCGGTCGACACCGGGGGAGCGAAGGCGTAATCGAATTCAAACCGATCAGTCTGATTATTGTACTGGTCGTCACCCATAACGATTCCCGCCGATGGGCCCGAATCCAGGGTTGTATTTGCCTGGCACATTTGCGGATCGTGGGGCGGAGCGCCGTCGGCCTGGGGGTCCGGATACCAGCAGTTCTCTCCGGCGCCGCACGGGCGCTGTTGCCAAGCCGTTGCCACGTCCTGCAGGGTCACGGAGCTTCCCGTCTGAACCTTTGTTTCGAACTCTATTCCTTCCAGCCATGCGGGATAATTAGTGTCGACCTGTGGAATCGAGTTCGGGCTGGAAGGATCTCCATAGAAAAAGTGCAATTCGCGCCGAAGCAGGGCGCCGGTTGCGTCCTCGAAGTCCGCCTCAACGGTAGTCACGCCGCGACTCGGATGATTTGGGTCCGGCGCCGGATTCGCGAGAGGAGTGAAGATCGTCTTGGCTGAGATGGTGACGCCATCGGCGAGTTCATCGCGCTCGAGCACGCGCCGGTAGATCCGGTAGCCTGAATCCTGGTTCACCGGGACAACCCCGCTGCCGCTGCCGGCGCAACCGGTGACCTCGGGATACTTGTACTGGTATGCACCGCCTGCCGGCAGGGTCAGTTGTGTGAGTTCGCCGTACGCGTTGTACCGGAAGTTGTAGGAGTGGCCATCCGCGAGGACAATCGACGAAACTATCCACGGATTGAAAGTGGAAGACGATGAGCCATTCAACTCCGGAAACAGACATGCGTACGTCGTGACCTGTTCGCCAACGCTGAGCGCATTTTGCAGTAACGCGTAATTGACCGTGATGGTTCGCGCCACGCCGCCGGTTCCAGTGTAGACAATCGTGTCCTGTGGGTTGCTTGCCGGGTCCTCGGTGATTGTTATTGCTTCGGTGCGGCCGGCCGAATCGTGAACCGTGTAGACTCCGCCCGTTGCATTCGGTTGAAAGCTGTACGTGAGCTGGTTTCCGTTTCGATCCTCGATTTGGGATACATAGCTGTCGGCGCCGATACGATAGGCGGCGCCGTCTCGAAAATACAGCGTTCCGGTCACCGGACCGGAGCCGTCGGGAACATCCTGGGCGGCGACGAATGTCAGATACGATCCATCGTAGCTGCGAAAGACCTTGCCACGATTCGCTGGTTGATACGTCGACAATTGGCCGCAGGTATTCACTGACGAACTTTGCGGTTGGCCATTGAACGCCGTGTCGACCAGTACAGTTTCAGAGCCATCCGGAGCGTGCCAGACGATCCATGTCAAAAACGGGCCGAGACCCGCATAATGAACTCGACGAAAGTGGCTGCAGCGGGTGCGCGCGGGACGCGCAAGGGCACACCGCAATCGTTTTCGGTTGCAGCCGGGCGTCCAGATCGAGAGCTTCGGTGAGGGAGTTGCCGAAGGTCATTTGGGTGATGGCTCCGGCGGCGGCGTATTGAATATTGGCGGCGTAGGCGGTTGTTTTCGTAGTGTCGGCCACCTGCGAGACGCGGCTGGCCGCGTCCTGCGTTAGGGGCTGTGCATAAATAACTGCTTCATCTGCCCGCTGGAGAGATGGTGTAGTTCCAGTCGCCGTGGAATGTGTGGCGAGCAATGTTGAGGGCCGTGAGTTGGGCATCGGAAATCTTGATGCCCTGGGGGTATTTAGTTTCATCCAGTTCGGCGCGCACGGTAAGGCCGGCGGTAGTGGTGGTTGCGGCGATCAACTGGACAATGGTCTTGAAACTCCGCAGGGGCTTGCCGCGCCAGTTGATGGTGATGAAAGAAAAGAGGCGATGCTCGATCTTGTTCCATTTGCTGGTACCCGGCGGCAGATGACAGACGGTGATCGGAATGCCCAGTGTATTGGCGAGCGCCTGCAATTCGACTTTCCACAAGCGGACACGGTGTCCATTACTGCCCCCGCCATCCGCCGTCACCAGCAGATGCGTGGCGCGGGGATAGCGGGTTTGCCCCATGGTTAACCACCAGCGGCCGATGGCGTGGACCGCGAAGCTGGCGGTATCGTGATCGGTGCCAACGCTGACCCAGCCCTTGTTATCGCCAATGTCATAGACGCCGTATGGGATCGCTCGCCCCAGTTTCGGGTCGATAAAATCATGCACATTGACCGCTTCCGGCGACCCCGTGGGGTTCCATTCCCGGCCGTTGTTCTTGAAATTCCCTACCAGTTCCTTTTTCTTCGTATCGACCGAAATAACCGGCTCATCGGCAGCCAGAAATGCCTTGGCCTTATCGGCGATGTACTGAAACTGCGCGTCCCGATCCACGTGGCCACCCCCGTCGCGTGTCTTCCTGTTAACCTGCAGACTGTATCCCAGTTCGCGCAGACAGTCGGCAATCACATGAGGGCAGACTGAATGACCCAAATCCTTCAACGCCACTTCGAGATGCCGGAGACTCTTCGATGTCCATCGGAGCAGCCGCATCGGATCCCCGCGTGTTGCCGGATCCACCAGTCGTTCAAGATCCGAAACCAGCGTCGCGTCTTTTGCGCTCTTCGCCTTCCGGCCACCGCCACGTTTGCGGACCCGCCCGGCTTCCAGTTGCCGTTGCTCCGCTAACTCCCCCATCCCCCGACTGATTGTGCTGCGGGCGATACCTGTAATCCGCGAAACCACGCTTACGCCGCCGCGACCGTAGGCTCGCGCCTCAGTCGCCGCAAACCGCCGCAGCCCCTGTTCATTCAGAACCGGTGACAGTCCCTCATAACGGTGCTTAATACTTCGCTCTGCTCCGCCCAAAGCGATCACAAGTCAACGTTATCACGGTTCCACCGATATGTAGCAGTTATTTATGCACAATACCTAAG
>JBDTAT010000606.1:0-5561 GCA_039924505.1 Bryobacteraceae bacterium | reverse complement strand
TCCGGCCAGCCGTCGCCGTCGAAGTCGAACACGGCGACTCCCGCGATCATGGTCTCGATTAAATGCTTGGAGCCGGTTGCGCCATTGTTCACGACCATGTCAAGAGGGGAAGCCTCGAAGCGCACCGGACGGCCGCCGGCAGGCGCTTCCGCAACCGGGCCGGCTTGCCGCAGAGCCCGCTCTACGCGAGCCAGTTCCGCATTGGCGCCTGCCCGCCGGAGAATCTCCAGGCTTTCTTTCCCGCGCCCCTGCTTGAATAGAAACAGTCCGTAATCCACCTTCGCGCGCGATTCGCCGGCCGCAATGGCCAGCTTGTAATAGCGCTCGGCATCGAGTGGTTTCAACATGGCCTCGTAGGTAAGCGCCAACCCGAGCAATACCCGTCCGCGATTCGCTCCATTCGCCAAGGCCGTCTCGTACGCTCGACGCGCCGCCTCGAACCGGCCCAGCGTTAATTCGACTCGACCTAGGTAATAGCAGGCATTGTCCTCATGCGGGTCCAGCGCGCACGCCTTGCGGCACGGATCTTCCGCCGATTCGTATTTCTCTTCGGTAATATAGGTCATCCCGAGCAACTTCCACGCATGCGCGCTAGCGGGTTCCTCCCGCACCGCCTTGGTGAATTCGCGTTCGGCTGTTTGGAAATTATGTTGCCTGAAGGCGTCCAACCCGCGCTGAAATAATTGACTGTCGAAAGACCATCCCAGGAAGGCCGCACACGCCGCGGCGATAACCGGCAGTCGCAATCGCATAGAGGCAATGCCCGTATCCAGCGCACAGGGCGCGCCGCGCTCCGTTGTGCGCAAGATCTTTAAGATCGCACAGGGCGCTTTGCGCTCCGTTGTGCGCGCTCTTTATTAAAGGCTAGCATGCGGCGCCGCGTTGACCTTGCGCTAAGCTGGTCCTGAAGATCATTCCGTGCTACTCGCCGTGGTCCCTATGCTCGTTTGCGCGCAGTGCCACGCCGCCATTGTAGCCCGCTATTCCGCAACTCCGATGGCCCGGACCAGCGGCCTGGTTGACGCCGCCAGCGAACCATCCGGTGAATTTCTGCATTCGATTTCCGGAACACGCTTTCAGATCGCGAAGTCCAAAAACCGGCTGGAGCTCGAATGGAAGAATCACCGCCAAACTCTGGATTTTTTCATCGGGTCGCGGCGCATGGGCCGCAGTTACGGGTTCATCGAGAACGGCTATTTTTATCAGGCGCCAGTCGGCTACTACGCCAATCGGCGCCTATGGGACATGGCGCCGGGATATGAAAATGACCGCGAGCCGGATTTCAATCGTCCCATTACTGCCGACTGCCTCTTCTGCCACGCCAGTGGGGCAAGGGCTGTTCCTGGGACCATCAATCGCTACGCCGATGTATACTGCCTGCGGGGCGTGACCTGCGAGCGCTGCCATGGCGATGCCTCCAATCATCTGGTCCATCCGCAAAAGGGGAACATCGTCAATCCGCAAAACCTGGCCGCCGCCGAACGCGACTCCATCTGCGAGCAGTGCCACCTGGCAGGTGCCGTCCGGTTTCCGCAACCGGAGCGCCGGCTTGTGGATTTCCGCCCTGGACAAAAGCTTTCAGATTATCTGGCGGTATTCGTTGCGGGCCGCGGAAGCGCCGGTATCCGCGTCAATAGCCATGCCGAGGCGCTCGCCGGAAGCCGCTGCCGCCAGGCATCCGGGCAGAAGCTCTGGTGCGGCACGTGTCACGATCCGCACGGACAGCCAGCCAACTATCGCGCGAAATGTCTAGTCTGCCATGCGCCCCAAGCGTGCCCTGTGGCCCGGAGCGAACCTCGAAATAGCGAGGCGGACTGCGTCGGCTGCCACATGCCCAAGGGTCGAGCCTACGATGGGGGCCACACCGTCTTTACCGATCATTCGATTCCGCGGCGCGCTCCGCACTACCCGGCGGCAAGAGAAAAGCCCGGATCGCTGGCGCGCTATTATCCGGCGGAACTGGCTTCGTCCGCCGGCGCGCGCAATTTAGGAATCGCGTGGGCACAGGTGGCGGAAGACTACGCGGCGCCGGAATTGTTCGAGAAAGCGTGGCCCCTGCTGCGCGCGGCTGCCGGCCGGCATCCGCGAGATCCCCTGCTCTATACGACGGTCGCCGAAGCCTTGGAATCCGCTTCAAGGACGGTCGAAGCAAAAAAGGTTTACCAACTCTCTCTAGAACAGGATCCGGTACAAGTGAACGCCCTGCTTCGCTTGGCGATGCTCTTCGAGCATTCGGGCGATTCGAGCAAAGCTGCGGCATTACGGAAGCGTGCCGTGGCAATCCTCCCGCGGTTATCGAGAGAAACGGTCCACGCCGATTCCGTGCCGCGGCCGTGACCGGATCGCTCCGCACTCCGTTTTGCGCGAGCTTCTCAAAAAATCAGCTTCATGCCGAACTGAATCTGACGGGGAGAGACATATTGCGAGCTGATCTTCCCGAAAGCCGCCGACGAGAAGTCCGTAGTCGGCGCGCCAAACACTACGCGGTTCAATGGATTTGTCATTTCCACGCGGAATTGGTCGGTAAACCGCTCAAAGATGCGTGTATCTTTGAAGAAGCCGAACGATTCGTTGATGATAAAGGGCTGCCGCGTACTCAGGTATGCAGGCGCGTTCCCAAAGGTAAGCGGCGACGGCTGCGAAAAAGCCGTGGGATTCAAGTAGTAATCCCGGTTCGGATCGAATCCACCGGGACCGCTGGTAGCCCGGATGGGCTGACCCGTCAGGTTCGGCCGAAGTCCTCCGGTAAACACAATCGAATTTGTGTTCACCGTCCAGACCGGCAGCGGCAAACCACTGCCGTACGTGCCGAAAGCGGCCAACGACCAGCCCCCGAGGACTTTCCGCATCACTCCGGCTTGCGATCCACGTCCGTACGGGAGCGCGTAGTTCGCGCTGAACGCGAACAAATTCGGTTGATCCGTGGGATATAGAAATTTTTCCCGCCGATCGTAGTTCTGCCGGTAGCCGGTTCCGCTGTAGTTCGACGTGGTGAACCCGATACCATCGGAAAGCATTTTCGAGTGCGTGTAAGCGAACGTTCCGGAGAGTCCGTGCGAGAAACGCTTGTCGACTTTGATTTGGAGCGAGTTGTAAGTCGAATTATTACTGGGCGCCGCGACCACATTCACTCCCTGATATTGCGGAAAAGGCCTGAGGGCCTGCGCAACCGTCGCTTGCGCGCCAAATAACTGGCTGAATCCGGCGAACGGGGCGCCGATGCCAGCCGCTTGCGCCAGCGGCGAGTTGATATTCGATTGCAACAGTGCCGATCCTAGCGAAAAGTAAGCCGGATTCAGTTGGTTAACAGCCGCATTACTATCGTAAATGTGCGTGCCTTTATTCCCCACATAGGCCCCGCTCACCATCAAGGAATTGGTCACCTGGCGCTCGATGGTCACGTTGTATTGTTGCGAATAAGGAATTAATCCGCCCGAGCCGGGATACACAAGTTGCGCGCCCTGCCCATTTTGGACGGCCGGCGTAAGATTCGGCGGATGGTTGAAGTTCTGCGGGAATCCATTGTCCCAGTAGAAGGCTGGAGTCAAACCATTATTTGGACTGGAGAACGATGGGGTGATAGAGAACCCGTTTTGTGGAATGCCGACGCCCTCGTTGATGTACGCCGCGTAGAAGATGCCGTAACCGCCGCGGATTACGGTTTTGGGCGTAAGCGAATACGCGAATCCGGCGCGAGGTCCGAAATTCTTGTACTGCGTGTTAAAGAACTGATTCTGCCCGGTGCCGTTATTGCCGAATACCTCCGCGCCCGGCAGGTTCCCGGCGCCAGGATTGGGAACGCCCGGGTTCATGTAGGAGATGCGGCCCAGCACATCCGAAGTCGGAATCTGAATTTCATACCGTAGCCCCAGATCCAGCGTTAATTTCGCGCTGACCTTGAACGTGTCGTCCACATACATGCCGATATACTTGTACCGGCCCCCCGGCAAGGAGGAGCGGAAATACGAACTACCGTTGTCCACGCTGCCGAGAAGAAAGCTGGCAAAAGAATTCCCTGAATTCGGAGCATTCGGCAGCCCCGTCTCCAGAGAACTGAAGAAGAAGTCTCCACCGCCGCCCCCATAGTTGCGGTAGTTATCTTCATGGATCTGCGTCTCCGCGCCGATCTTGATGGTGTGCTTCCCTTTCACCCAGGTCAGGTTGTCCAGCAGACTCGCCGTATTGAAGTAATTATCGGAGGCGATGTCATCTCCAAATCGCGTGTAGCCTTGCGTATTGAATTGCACGGTCGGGAACAAGTCGTACTGCGTTCCGGTGAGACCCAGTTTTCCACCGTTGGGTTGTTCCCAGCCCTGGTTGTACGACAGCGAGAAATTCGGGTTCCGGAAGCGCGAAAAGCCCAAGCCGATGTGATTTAAAAGCGTCGGGCTGATCGTCCAGTCGTAGTTGACGCGGGCGACGATGGTCACAACGTCCTGCAGATTGTAATTCGCAATGGCTGTCGTATTGCCAACCGGAAGCAATCGCGATGGGCCAGGGCTTTTGATATAAGGACGGTCCGTTGAATTGTACATTCCGCTGATGTGGTGCTTTTCCGAAAATGCGTGATCGATCTTTACGCCATGCGTCCTCGCGTCGCCAGACGGGCTGCCTAACGGAGCGATCGCATTGTTCGCCAGACCGGGAAAAGTTGCCGCCGGAATGTACTGTAGCATTTTCGAGGTGACCGCGCTCAAAGCGGATTTCGGAATGACGTTGCCGGGGAAAGGCGTCCGGGTTGCCGATCCAGTGGCATTTATCTGGGTTGATCGCGGATCGTAAATGGCGCCGGGCCACTGGCTGAAATCTCCCTGCAGCATCTGCGCCGTGGGGATCGTGTTCAGGCCCGTGAGCTGTCCGCCGCGGATATAAAATTGATCGAAATCGACGAAGAAGAACGTCTTATTGCGGCCGTTGTACAGCTTCGGAATCCAGATCGGTCCGCCCAGAGTGAAACCATATTCGTTTTGGTTCCGGAATGCCTTGGTCGGCGCGAAGAAGCCGCGCGCATCGAAGTTATCGTTATCGGCGAACTCGAACGCGTCCCCGTGAAACTGATTCGTGCCGCTCTTCATGGTAAAGCTGGTCACGCCGCCTAGCGCATGGGAATACTCGGCCGAATAGTTGTTGGTGATTAGCTTGTATTCATCGATGGCATCGACGGATGGAGCCACCTCGGCGTCGTTTGAAAGATCTCCGCGCGAAAGGGCGATCCCGTCAAAATAAACCTGGTCGCTAAACGAGCCGCTACCGCCGACGTGCTTCTCCCACGTGTTCCCCGAAACGCCCGGCGCCAGGAAAATGAATGCCGACGGGTCGCGAATTCCGCCTCCCAGCGTCAGCGGAAGGTCGAGAAACCGGTTACTGTCGATCACCGTGCCGACGTCGGTGGATTCGGTCTGGATCATGGCCGCGTTGGCCTGCACCTCGACGGTCTGGGTCACTTCACCTAACTGCAGCGCGATATCCACACGCGCCTGCTGATTGACTTGAACCTGAATCCCCTTCGCTTCCGACCGCTGGAACCCCTTCGCCACAGCCGTCAGGTCGTATACTCCTAC